>DAOTWK010000268.1:0-5221 GCA_034435815.1 Anaerolineae bacterium
GCCACCAACTTTGCCCGCACCTACGGCTTCAACCCGGCCTACGAGTGGACGAACTGCGACCCCATAGTACCGGACCTGATTCCGGCAGGCTCCTGGACGGGCTTTGGGCTGGCGCTGGGGAACGCGCAGGACGAGGTCTTGCTTCGCCGTCCCCCGCCAGGACTTTCGGCTGCAGGGGCCACAGAGCAGTCGGAGCCGGTATGTATCATAGCCGGTCCGCTGGTAGATAGTGTGGCTTGGGGCGGGGAGCCGCGTGCGGGGGTCATCCCCTTCCCGATGGACCCAGGGGACACCTTCCCGTGGTCGGCTTCGCTGAAGCGCTACCCGCCGGGTAGCGACCGGAATGACTGCTCCCGGGACTTCTACGTCAGTTGGAACCCCTCCCCGGGCCGGGTGACGGGGGAATAACCGTTTTGTCACCGCAGGACGGCCTTTCCGGGCCGTCCCCTGTGCGGCCTTTCCAGGTCGTCCAGGCAGGCTGAAAAGCCCGTCCTACACATAAAAACCGCGAAGGACACAAAGGGGACGGGGTTTTCCTGCGTGTCCTGTGTGCACCCTTTGTGGCCGTTGCGGCAGATTTTTTATTTTCAAAGGAGGGGGCGATGCATCCATCCACCCAAATCATCCTCAGCGACCTGCACCTGGGCGCGGGATTCTTCGGCGGCGCCAACCCGCTGGAGGATTTCCGCCACGACCAGCAGTTCCATGAATTCATACTAGCCCTGCGGGACGAGAGTGAGTCTGCCGGGCGGCCCATGGACCTCATCATCAACGGCGACTTCATTGAGTTTCTCCAGGTCCCCGCCGTGCCGGTCTCTGAATACGATCCCCGAGCAGTCTACCCCGAGGAGGCCTACCGGACTACCACCGAGGCGGATTCCGTCCTGCGGACCGACCTGGTCATCGCCGGGCACCGCCCCGTTTTTGAAGGACTGGCGGCCTTTCTATCGGAGCGCCCCCGCCGCACGGTGACCGTCATCAAAGGCAACCACGACGTTCCCCTGCACTGGCCCGGCGTCCAGGAGCGCATCCGGCAGGCTCTGGGAGCCACCGGCCCCCGGGCCTCTCTGCTGACCTTCGCTGAACGGTTCATCCTCCGGGACGGGGTCTATGTGGAACATGGCAACCAGTACGGGGACCCATTGAACTCCCTGGACGACTTTGAAAACCCGGTGGACCCCCGCCATCCCGACCGTCTGAAAATGCCCATCGGCTCTCGCTTCGTCATTGAGTTCTTTAACCACGTGGAGTCCGAGAAGTGGTGGGTGGATGCGGTCAAGCCGATCACTGCCCTCATCGCCTACGGGATGGTGCTGGAGACCACCTTCGCCCTGAGGGCGCTGGCCATCCTGCTCACCGCCATCCCGGGGATGATTTTCCGCCCATTCGCGGCCGGGCAGGGAGAACCCTCGCCGCTGGACGCCGTCCGCGCGGATAACGTGGAGGAAGTGGCCCGCCGCTACGCGGGCGACCCGGACTTCCGCCGGGCAGTGGACGCCGCACTGGATGCGTATCTGGGGAGCATCGGGCCTGTCTCGCCCACTGCCCGCGCCGGAGAAGGGGAAAAGGGGTACACACCTCCTGGCGCTCGGGCGGAGAACCTGGCCGGGGTCCGCCGGGCCATCCGACACTTCCGGACGCGGATTTTCCGTCTTTGCCGACGCGTCGCCCGGACCGAAAGGGCCCAGCCTGCCCTCCTGGAGACCGGTCAGCGCATCAGCCGGGGGTTCAGCGACAACCTGGTGAAGGTAGCGCAGCAAATCATCCAGCAACGGGGAGTTTCCCTGGTCGTTTTCGGTCACACTCACGAAGCGCGCCTGGAAATACTGCAGGGGGGCGTATATGCCAATAGCGGCACATGGACTTGGTGGCGGGATTTCTCCAGGGCCAGCCTGGAAGAGTGGAGGCAATTGTTGGAACATCCCGAAACGTTCCTGACTCCCCATTATCTGACCTATGTGCGCGTGGACCCCGGCCCCGAAGGTCATCTCCGGGCATCCATCCATGATTTGAGCGGTAGCCTCCCTCTACCCAGGAGGGCACAGGGAATCGTTTGAGACGATTGTCACCCTGAAATCACGCCGTTCGTCACTCTTCATTGGGCCGGGTTGAGGTATAATGCAAATTGAGGTGGGCGTGGCCGACGCCGTGCGGCAGGCGTTCTCCCCAAGCCACATCGCACCTCTCCTCCTTTCCTTGGCTGGCGGTCCCCCGGGTATCCCCCCGCCCGGGGGACCATCTTTTATGGCACCCCACATGCGCCGATTAGAAATCTCGCGCCAGGCGTTAACCTCCGTTGATGCCTCTCCGAATGTCACGACTGCCCAATCCCCATCCGTAGAGGGAACTCGGCGACCCGTTCCAGCGTCTTAAAGACAGAAGGACGCGAATCGGCGATCGCCGATTCAAGTGGCGCTGATGCGCGTCCTATCTGACTACCTATCTGACCGAGGAGGAAAGATGAAACCCAAATCATGGCTCATAGCCCTGCCGATTCTGCTGCTTCTAACGGCGTCTTCCTGTGGGCAGGCTGGAACAGCCCCTACCCTGGCCGCCGGCGAGCCGGCGCGGGCACTGGGAGGGGGAGGCAGCGTCTCCTATGTCTCCGGCGGGACCATCACTCAGGGGCTGGTCGCCACCGGCACGGCAACGGTCAGCGCCGAGCCGGAAATCGTCCAGGTCACCTTTGGCGTGGACCTGCGGAGCAATGACCCGGCAGCGGTAGTGAACGAAGCCGCCCAGAAAATCAACCGGGCCATTGCCGCCGCCCGGGAGGTGGGCGTGGCGGAGAAAGACATCCAAACCACCGGCTACAATGTATGGGTAGAGACAGTCTACGACCCGCAGACCGGACAACCCACCGGGCAAGTGGTCTACCGTGCCTCGCACTTCGTGATGGCGACGTTGCGGGACCTGAGCAAGACCGGCAACCTGCTGGCGGCGGTGGTAGAGGCCGGCGCCAATTCCATCTCTGGCGTGAACTTCACGGTGGAGAACCCCGACGCGCTGGTAAGGGAAGCGCGACGGAAAGCGCTGGAGAATGCCCGCGCCCAGGCCGAACAGATGGCCCAGGTCCTGGGTGTCTCCTTGGGCAAACCGGTCCTGGTGAGCGAAGGAGGCTGGTATCCGGTTGCTACCGTTATGCGAACGGAAGGGATGGGCGGTGGCGGCGTGGAAGCCCCGTCCATTTCCCCTGGCGCCTTCTCCGTCACCGTCAGTGTCCAGGTCGTCTACGAGATTCGGTAGCAGAGGGGGGCCGAATAGAGGTGCCGGGCACGGAAGTGCCCGGCACTTCTTTTTGTTGCCTGGTTGCCCAAATTGCCCTCCGGACGTAAAATATCTGGCGGAAAGGATGAGCCAGAATTCGCCTCAACTCCACCGTAACCAGGCCTGGCCCCGCGCGGCCTTGCTGGCGACGCTGGCCCTGGGCATCGCCGCCCGCCTGGCCCAGTACCTCAGCAACCGCTCCCTCTGGCTGGACGAGGCGTACCTGGCGCTGAACATCCTGGGCCGGGATTTCGCCGGCCTCCTGCGCCCGCTGGATCACCATCAGATTGCACCCCCGCTCTTCCTCTGGGCCGTCAAACTGGCCGTCTCCCTCTGGGGGGACGGCGAGGCTGTACTGCGACTGGTACCCTTTATCGGAGGCATCCTGGCGCTCCCTCTATTCTACCTCCTGGCCCGGCGGGTACTGGGCCCTCTTGGCGCCGGGTTGGCGACCGCGCTGCTGGCCTGGTCCCAGCCACTCATCTATTATGCCTCCGAGGTCAAGCCCTACGCCACCGATGCCCTGACCGCCATCGCGGCCTGCGCGCTGGTCCTGCCCCTGATAGAGGGTCCGGCGGCGGACCGACCCTCGGTCCGCCGCCTCCTCCTCACCGGCGTCCTGGGCGCGCTGATGCCCTGGTTCTCCTACCCCTCCGCCTTCGTCCTGGGGGGACTGGCGGTGGGGATGCTGGCGGCTCCCCTTCTACGCCGCCAGTACCGGCTCGCCCTGCGCCTGGCGATTCCGCCTGCCCTCTGGGGACTGAGCCTGCTGGCGCTCTACGGGGCCGTCCTCCGGCCCGGGCTGAGCGACCCCTTTCTGCGCGCGTTCTGGCGCGAATTCTTCGCTCCCTTCCCGCCCCGTTCACTGGCCGACCTCTACTGGTACCTCCAGGCCTGGTTTGACTTTTTGGTCTTCTCCGGGGGACTGCCATTCTACGGCCTGGCGACCTTCGCATGGCTGGCGGGAGGCATCACCCTCTGGCAGGCCGGGCGCCGCACACTGGCTTTGGCCCTGGTCCTGCCCCTAATCGGTGCGACAGCCGCTTCTATGCTGAAACTCTACCCCCTCTACATCCGCGTCATCCTTTTCGCCGTTCCGCCCACTTTCCTGCTGATCGCATGCGGAGGAGAGGCCCTCTATCGGGCCTTTTCTGCCCATTCCCGCGCCATCGCCATTGCATGGATAGTCCTGCTAATTCTCCACCCGTTCTACCGCTCCCTGACTGTGCTGAGCAGCCCGTTGGTGAATGAGGAAGTTCGACCGGTCATCCAGTACATCCGCGACCACTGGCGGGAAGGGGACCAGATATACGTGTACCACGGCGCGGCGCCGATGTTTGCCTACTATGCGCCCCGCTTCGGCCTGGACGACCCGGCGCTTTATCAGATGGGCCAGGCTTCCAACGGGGATTTTGCCATTCTCCAGGACGACGTTGCCCGCCTCCCCCCAGGGCGGGTGTGGGCCCTGTTCGCCCACATCTATTCCTTCAACGGCATCAGCGAGCAATCGTTTTTGCTTGCACAATTGGACGGGCGAGGGACACAACTGGACCGCCTGGAGGTCCAAAACGCGGCGGTATTTCTCTATGACCTGAGATAACATCTTGCGTCATGTGCAACTGGATTTTCGGTACAGGCGAAGGTGCGTCAGTGCCAGCCCTCACCCCCAGATCAGGGCGTTGAATGGCGGCGAAGCCGCTGCCCCTCAAAGTCCCTCTCTCCCCCCGTCTTCTTCCCACTTGCGGAGAGGAGAAGGGGCAGGGAGATGAGGAGGGAGTGAAAATCACCTCAAAAGATTCCAGCGCCAGGGGGTAATGCTCTCTCAAGAATGCTGTACATGGTGTATCTTAACTGCGCAGGGCCTTTATCTCTGCTGGCAAGAGGCGGGGCTTGTGCTACAATTCGGCGTATATAGGGTTGGGGGATTTTGCGGCAGGCGGTGAAACCGCCTGCC
>DAOTWK010000269.1:0-10455 GCA_034435815.1 Anaerolineae bacterium
ATCTGCTGACCCGCGCCTTCGTCGTCCCTGCGGGCGCGCAACTCTCCTTCTGGCACACCTACAGCCTGGAGTCCGGCGGCGATGGCGCGGTGGTAGAGATTTCGGCCGACGGCGGGGCGACTTTCGTGGACCTGGGCCCTCGCATCCTCACAGGTGGCTACACAGGCGTCATCGCCACAGGCTGGGGAAGCCCGATCGGCGGGCGGCCCGCCTGGACCGGGGGGACCCCGGGGCCAATGCAGCAGGTCGTTGTTGACCTGAGCCCGTATGCCGGGCAGACCGTCATCCTCCGCTTCCGACTGGCCTGCGATAGCGGCGTCGGCGGCGCAGGCTGGTACATAGACGATGTGCAGGTAGCAGGAACCGGACAGTGATGGAACGCTTGCCTATTACCCGAAGAGAACTTACCTTTGTCGCGCTGGTCACAGTCCTGGTGCTGGGGCTGAGCGGCCTGCCCTACGTCTACGGCTACCTCTCCGCGCCGCCCGACCGGGTCTTTATGGGCATCGCGCTGGGCACGCCCGACACGAACCAGTACTTCGCCTGGATGCGCGCCTTCGCCCGCGCCGTACTCATTCCCAACACCCTCACCCCGGAGCCCAACGAGGCGGCCTTCTTCAACCTGCTCTGGTGGCTGGCCGCGCAGGGGCTCCGGCTGGGGCTGACGCACATCGCCATCTTCCACATCCTGCGGGTGCTCATCGGCGTGGCCTTTCTGTTCACCGTCTATCTTCTCTGCGCGTGCTTTCTGCCAGACCTGCGCTGGCGTCGGATGGCCTTTCTGCTGGTCGCCGTCGGCGCGGGGCTGGGGTGGGTGTGGGTGGTCGGCAAGTATCTGACCGGTCGCCTGCCCTATCCGCTGGATGTCTACATTGTGGAGCCCAATTCCTTCCTGGCGCTGATGGCCTTCCCCCACTTTTCCATGGCGGCGGGGCTGATGTTCGCCGTCTGGGTCCTGATGGTCCTGGGGTACGAACGGCGGCAGTGGCGCTACCCGCTGGCCGCGGCTGCGCTGAGTTTCATCCTGGGCTGGAGCCACGCCTACGACTTGCTGCTCATCTATGCCGTCGTGGGGGCCTTTACCCTGGTGGTCTGGGTGCGGGACGGCTGGTCGCCCCACCTGCTGCTCTACCCGCTGGTGCTGGTTGTCCTTTCCTGCGCCCCGGCCCTCTACTCGGTCTATCTGACCTCGGCCTTCCCGCTCTGGCGCGAGGTTCTGGCCCAATTCGTCAACGCCGACGCCTGGACGCCCGACCCCTTCCGCCTGCTCATCGTGATGGGCATCCCGTTCTGGCTGGCGCTGTTCACCTTTGACGGCCTGGTCCCCCTGCGGGAGCGCCCGCTGCGGGAACTTTTCCTGAAGACGTGGTTCGTCGTCAACTTTTTCGTCGCCTACCTGCCGGTCAGTTACCAGATTCACTACCTGAACGGCTGGCAGGCGCCGATCGCGATTCTGGCGACGGTGGGGCTCTATCGGCGGGTCATCCCATGGCTGGAGGAGCACTGGGGCCGGCTGCGTCAATTCTCCCTGCGCTGGGCCCGGTGGGCGCCGGTCCTTCTGCTGCTGGCGGTCATCCCGATCAACGTCTACCTGCTGGCCTGGCGGTTCGTGGACCTGGCCCGTCATCAGTCTCCGTATTACCTGCATCGGGACGAGGTCGCCGCGCTGCGCTGGCTGGAAGAGAACACCTCGCCGGACGACATCGTCCTGAGCGGCTTGGACGTGGGCCAGTACATCCCCAGCGTCTCTGGCAACCGGGCCTTCCTGGCCCACTGGACAATGACCGTCCGCTTCTACGAGAAACAGGAGCGGGTAGCGGCTTTCTTCAACCCGTCCACCCCCGATGAGGTGCGGCGGGAGACCCTCTGCCGGTTTGGGGTTCGCTACGTCCTCTACGGGACGGAGGAGCAGGATGCCGGAGGATTGCCGGAAGACGGGTTGCCCTACCTGCGAGCAGTCTTCCAGGCACCCCAGGCGACCGTCTACCGTGTGGACACGGATGTGGCCGGATGCACGGCTGTAGTACGGGGAGGGACGTCTCCATGAAACGGAACCGCGTGCACGAGGTGGCGCTCTTCCTGTTTCTGCTCTTCTGTTTTGCCTACTTTTTCCCCCGCTGGGCGGACTGGAACCAGAACTCTCGCTTTGATCTGGTGCTGGCGATTGTGGACAAAGGGACCTTCGCCATTGACGACTATTACCAGAACACGGGCGACTATGCCCACTTTGAGGGCCACTACTACAGCGACAAGGCGCCGGGTACGTCGTTCCTGGGGGTGCCGGCCTACTGGGTCTTCGCCCGTCTGGTTCGGCTGGCGTCGGTGGACCACCTGATTGCCCGGCTGGAAGGGAATCCGGCCCTCGCGGCGACGCTGGAGCCGGAGGGGAGCGGGCTCCAGGTCGGGAAAGTCTACTTCGCCCTCGCGTTGACCTTCGTCACCTTCTTCACTGTCGCAGTGCCTTCGGCGTTCTTGGGCGTCCTCCTCTACCGCTGGACTGGGTATGTGACCCCGCACCCGCTGTATCGCCTGGGGGTGCCGCTGACCTACGGCCTGCTGACCAACGCCTTTGCTTATTCCAACATGTTTTTCGGACACCAGATTGTTGCCGCTCTGCTCTTCGGGGCCTTCTACCTGCTATTTCGGCTGGAGCGGAGGGAAATCTCCCCCGCATGGCTGTCGCTGGTGGGGCTGATTCTGGGCTATGCGGTCATCACCGAGTACCCCACGGCCCTCATCGCGGCCGGTCTCTGCGTCTATGCCTTCTTCGTCACCCCGGACCGGCGCTGGCTGGGAGGCCTGGCGCTGGGGGGGCTTGTGCCGGGGATTCTCCTGGCGGCCTACAACCTGAGCATCTTTCACACACCGCTTCCGGTGGGCTACCGGTACTCCGTACTCTACACCGAACAGCATTCCTACGGCTTCCTGAGCATCTCCCACCCCCGTGCCGATGCGCTCTGGGGCATCACCTTCGGGTCGTATCGGGGCTTGTTCTTCCTCTCCCCAATTCTGCTTCTGGCGGTGGCGGGGTTCGGCCCCTGGTGGCGGCGGCGCGAGTTCCGGCGCGCCGGGTGGGTCTGCGCGTACGCCGTGGTCGCCTTCTTCCTCTTTAACGGCTCCTCGGTGATGTGGCAGGGGGGATGGTCGGTGGGCCCCCGTTACCTGCTGCCCATGCTCCCCTTCCTGGCGGTCGGACTGGCCTTTTTCTGGGATGCCTGGGGAGACCGCGCCTGGGCATGGGCTACGACAAGCCTGTTGGCTGCCTGGTCCTTCTTCGCTGTCTGGGCCGAGACCATCGGGGGGCAGCATTTTCCGGATTGGACGCCCAACCCGTTATTCAATTACTCCCTGCCCCAATTGGCGGCGGGCAACATTGCCCGCAACGCGGGGATGGTATTGGGCTTGCGCGGTTGGGCCAGTCTGATTCCTCTACTGGTTGTGCTGATCTTGCAGGCGATTGTCGTTGTAAAGGCGACTCTCGTCGCACCTCAGGCCGAATATGAAACGCCGAACTGATTTTTTGCTCGCTCTTGGTTTTTTCCTGCTGGGCATCCTGACCCGCATCCCGTTTCGCAGCCGGATGCTTTACCACTGGGATTCGGTGAATTTCGCTCTGGGTCTGGAGCACTTTGACATCTACCAGCACCAGCCGCATCCGCCAGGATATTTCCTGTACGTGATGGTGGGGGGGCTGGTCCGCCTGCTGGTGGGCGATGCCAACGCTGCCCTGGTCTGGGTCAGCGTCGCTGCGACGGGCCTAGCGGCAGCCGCAATGTTCGGGCTGGCCCGGTCCCTATGGAACCGGGAGGCCGGTATCACGGCAGCCCTGTTGCTCCTGACCAGTGCACTCTTCTGGTTTCACGGCGAGGTCGCCCTTTCGTACATGGTGGAAGCCGCGTTCGTCATCCTGGTGGCCCTGTTGTGCGATAGACATCTGAAGGGAACCGACGACCGGGCCTGGCTTTCGGCCCTTGTCCTGGGAGTCGCAGGGGGCTTTCGTCCGAACACGATGATTTTCCTGCTCCCCCTGTGGGCTGCCGCGGTGTGGCGCTACCGGTGGCGGAAAGCGCTGGTCGCCGTCGCCATCCTGGGAGCAGTCTGCCTGGCCTGGATGGCCCCGATGGTCATTCTCACCGGAGGATTGGCGCGGTATTGGGAGGCGCTGCGCGCCGCCGGGCAGATCGTGGCGGTGGAGTCCTTTTTCTCTGGCGCTCGCCAATTGGTGGTCAACGGATTCCGGTTGGGGATGTTCACGCTCTATGCGCTGGGTGCGGGCATTGTGCCTCTGGCGGTTGGGGTGATTCACCAGGCCGTCACTCGCCGCACGCAGTGGCGCGCATGGGTCAAAAGCCCGGAGTTTGCCCTTTTCTTCTGGTGGCTGGCGCCCAGCCTGCTCTTTTATACCCTGATTCACATCCGGCAGCCTGGACACACCTTCACCTTTATGCCCGCCGCTTTGCTCATCCTGAGCGGCCTTCTGACAGGCCTTTACCGGCAAGAGCGGTGGCGGAAACGGGCCGGGGCAATTGCGGGCCTGGTGGTACTGATCAATGCGCTCTGCTTCCTGACTATTCCCCCGTCCCTTTTCGGCGGGGAGCACATCACGCTTACTCCCCCCACCTGGCCCACCATTCGGGCGCGCGACGCGTCTCTGGAGCATCGCATCAACTACATCCGGGCCCATCTGGACCCTACGGAGGCGGTCATCCTTTCCAGTGGTCTGGATTTCCGCCACCCCGACTTCTACTTGCGGGAGTACCCGGTCGTCCGATTTGCCGAATTGCCGGTCACGACGACGCTCTCCTTTCCCGATTCGGTCAGGATGGTGGCCCTGTTCGGCGAGGACCTGGTAGGGGAGGATTGCCCGGCGTCCAATCCGGAGATAGTGGTTTCCCCAGACCTGTGCATACTTCCCCGCCGCCCCGGACAACAGGTGGTAGTGGAAGGGAGTGTTGTAAGGGTGAGGTGATGGCACCTCACAAGGAGGGAAGAATGAACCCGATACCCTTTGTCAAACCGTCTATCGGACAGGCCGAGAAAGAGGCCGTCCTGCGGGCCCTGGAAATGGGCGCCATCGGCGGCAACGGGCGCCTAACCCAGCAATTACGTGAGCGAATGCGGCAGATGTTGGGTGTCCGTCATGTCATCCTGACCACTTCCTGCTCCGACGCACTGGAACTGGCGATGATGATCCTGAACGTCGGCCCCGGCGACGAGGTCATCATGCCCAGTTTCACTTTCGTCTCCACGGCCAACGCCGTCGTCCGGCTGGGCGGAGTCCCCGTATTCGTAGACATAGAGCCCGATACCTGGAACATAGACCCGAACCAGATTGAGCCTGCGATCACCGACCGGACGCGCGGCATCGTTCCCGTCCACTACGCTGGGCAGGGGTGCCGGATGGACGAGATCAACGAAATCGCCCATCGGCATGGCCTTTGGGTGGTGGAGGACGCCGCGCAGGGGGTCGGCGCGTACTACGGCGAGAAGCCGCTGGGAACCTGGGGCGACATCGGTTGCTACAGTTTCCACGTCACCAAAAACGTCACCTGTGGGGAGGGCGGCGCGCTGCTGACGGACGATGATAACCTGGGGTACCGGGCCGAAATCATCGCCGAGAAGGGCACCAACCGCAGCGCCTTCCTGCGCGGCCAGGTGGACAAGTACACCTGGGTGGACATCGGCAGCAGTTTCATCCTCTCCGACCTGCTGGTGGCGCTATTGTCGGTGCAGTTAGACCGGATGGAGGAAATCACCGCGCGCCGGGTCGCCATTTGGGAGCGGTTTCAGCGAGAACTGCAGGACCTGGAGGACGCCGAGTTGATCGTGCTGATGCGGGTCCGGCCACCCGCCCGGATCAACGGCCACATCTTCGCCTTCCGGACGGTCAACCCCGAATGGCGCGACCCGGTGCTCCAGGAGTTGCGCCGTCGGGGGATTGAAGCGACGTTCCATTACGTCCCGCTCCACTCTGCGCCCTTCGCCCGCAGCCACTTCCGGAACGGCCGGGAACTCCCCGTCACCGACCTGATCAGCCGTTCCCTGATCCGTCTTCCCATTTTCTCCGATATGACCGAGGCGGAGCAGACGTTTATCATTGAGCATGTGCACGATGTCTTTAAGGGATTGTCGTAAGGAGGCAAGGATGCAAGAGTCAAGAGGGCAAGAAGCGAGAGGGCAGGAGAAAGTCCAGTTGAGCCTGGTGCTGGCCTGCTACAACGAGGAGCCGCACATAGAGGATAGCGTCGCCCAGATTGTGGAGGTGCTAGACGGCTCGCCCTGGCCCTACGAAATCATCTTCGTGGATGACTGCAGCAAGGACCGGACACGGGAACTGATAGACCAGATTATCGCCCGCTACCCGGACCACCGGATGCGGCGCATCTTCCACGAGAAGAACGTTGGCCGTGGCGGCACCGTCACCGACGGAATGCGGGCCGGGGAGGGCGAAATTGTCGGCTTCATTGACATTGACCTGGAGGTCCACGCCCGCTACATCCCTTCTTGTGTCCGGGCCATAGAGAAGGGCGCAGACGTCGCGACGGGCCTGCGGACCTATCGCTTCTACTGGCATTCGGTGGACCGCTACCTGATGAGCCGGGGGTACATCTGGCTGGTTCAGCGGCTTCTGGAGGTCCCACTGCACGACACGGAGACCGGTTTCAAGTTCTTCCGCAAGAACCGGATTCTCCCGATTTTTGACGAGATAGAAGACACCCGCTGGTTCTGGGACACGGAGATCATGGTGCGCGCCTATCTGCGCGGCCTCAATATCCAGGAAATCCCCGTTCTCTTCGTCCGCCGGTTTGACAAAAAGTCCACCGTCAGCCCGATCCAGGATACGCTGGATTACTTTTTCAAACTCTGGCGGTTCCGCCGGGTAGTCCGTCAACTGAGACAGGAGGCCGCCGTTGCAGGCGTTGCGCGAGGTTGGCTTCGGGAAAGCCTTTAGGTTTGGCCTGTACACGCTGGCGCTGGTGCCCTACCGGTGGACGCTGTTCCCCCAGGTCCGGGCGCTCTACCTGCGCCTGTTGGGGGCCCGCATCGGCGCGGGCACCATCATCCACGACGTGCGTTTTTTCAACACGTACCGGACGGGCTTCCGCGGGCTGGAGATTGGCCGCTACTGCTTCCTGGGCGAGGAGTGCTTACTGGACCTGGCCGACCGCATCATGATGGCCGACCATGTCACCCTGGCGGAGCGGGTCACCGTCCTCACCCACACCAACGTTGGCTACCGGGACCACCCGCTCCAGTCCTACTTACCATCTATGTCCGCGCCGGTGCGCCTGGAACGGGGTTGCTTCGTGGGTGTGAACGCGACCATCCTGCCGGGGGTCACGGTGGGCGAAGGCGGTGTTGTTGCCGCCGGCGCCGTCGTCACCGAGGATGTCCCGCCCTGGCACGTGGTGGGCGGCGTCCCCGCCCGTGTCTTAAAGGCACTGCGATGAAAAATCCGCTCAAACTGCCGGGCGCGTGCCAGGCACTTCCGAAAGTGCCTGGCACGTCGGACTGCGTTTTTTCCTTATTGGCAGACCCTTCTCTCTTCAGCTTGTCCCAGCGGCTGATTTCCGCGAACTACCGGGCCATCCGATGGGCGATCCGGCGGGAGTTGGGCCCGCTGGCCGACCGGTGGATCATAGACCTGGGCTGCGGGACAGGCAATCTGGCGAACGAGTTCAGCAACGCCTGCTACGTGGGCGTGGACCTGGACCCGGCCTATATCCGCTTTGCTCGGCGGGCCACCGGAGGGCGATTCGCAGTGATGGACGTGACCGAACTGGCTCTGCGAGACGACATCTTTGACGCCGCATTAGCCGTCGGCCTGACCCACCACCTGGACGACCGTTCGGCGGCGCGATTCGCCCGTCAGATTCGGCGGGTCTGCCGGACCGGTGCCCTGGTGCTGGTCGTAGACATCATCCCGCCCCGCCGGTGGAACCTGCCGGAACGGGCGCGGCAGCGGTGGGCCGAACGGGGGCGCTTTGTCCGCCCGCCCGAAGCCCATCGGGCTCTGTGGGCGTCTGATCTCGCCGTGGAGAAAGCGTACTGCATCCGCTCCGGATTCCTGGAGTACCAGGTCCTGGTGCTGCGGGCGAGGGAGTTTTTTCGGTAGGCGCAAAACTCTCGTCCCAGAACCTTAGAAACGCGTCTGGCAGAGAAACGCTGGTCAGTATGCCAATTCCGCCCAGGCGACATCCAGTTCTTTAGAGTCCATTCACCATAAGGCGGAGGGTGTTGTTTCCCAAGTCCATCATCCTTAATTAGGCAGTCACGCTGCTGCCATCGCCAGACGGCGGCGGTCTTGGGCCTGTAGGTTCGTAAATCCAACTTCATGGGAAACGGAGGGTTACCCCGTTTCTTTCAAATATGCGAGACTTAATAGGAGGAAAAGAAGATGCAGCAAACTGACATACAAGCGAGTCGAGGAGTCAGAGCGGACATGGTCCGGTTCAGGGTCCATCAGGAAGCGTCCTTTGTTCTACAGATTGTCGCGGTATGTCTCGCGATTGCTGTGTTTCTCTTCCTGGCCCTATATAACCTGACGGAATATCCTGTGATCTGGTTTGACGAGGGATCACATCTGCATGTCCCCAAGACCCTCGTACGTTTTGGCGTGTATGCTGATTACAGCAGTGAGGGGTTTCGCTACTATGGGCCAACGATGGGCGTTGGCCCAACCGTGATGTTACCTATTGCAGCGGCTTTCAAACTCTTTGGTATCGGGCTGCTACAGGCTCGCCTGGTGATGGTTCTGTATTTGCTGGCGGCTGTCTATGCCTTCTACCGCCTGGTGCGCGTGTTGGGCGATCGTTGGCTGGCGTGGACGGCCACCGCCCTGTTGGTCACACGTGCTTCCTTAATCGAATACGGACGCCAGGTATTGGGGGAAGTGCCTGGGCTATTCTTTATGGTGGCGGGTCTGGGCCTGTGGCTGGCTGCGTGGGAGAAGACCGGTTGGGGACGACTGATACTGGTTGGATTGCTGCTGGGGCTGGCAATGGTCACAAAGAACCAGTACATGCTGGTCCTGGTGCCGACATTGGGTCTGGCCTGGCTGGCCAACCTGGTCTACTATCGTATTGCTCCCCACCGCGTCTTCGTCATACCTGGAGTCGTTTCTGTTGCCTGCTTTTTCTTCTGGCAAATCTACATGATTGCGTATTTAGGTCCGGCAACGGCTCGCGAGAACCTGGAACTGCTGCGCCAGCAGACAGCCAGTGCGGCCCTGGTTTTCTCTCCTGATTTGATCAAAGAGAGTGTCAAGTATCTGTTGAGCACTGATGTGTACCTGGGTATACTGCTGCCTGTACTAGTCTATGGGCTGGTCATCTCCCTGCCCCGCCACCGGGAAGGACAGCGATGGGGAACCCTGCTCATTCTTGTCTTGGTCAATCTATCCTGGTATGTTTTCGCATCCATCGGTTGGCCACGCTATGCCTTCCCTGGTCTGGCTATGACCAGCCTGTTTGTTGCCAGTTTCTTCCATCGGATCACCGACGGCTTTCAGGTAGGAGGGGTTGCCGGGTGGGGGGCTCTGCATAAGGAACATTCTGCCGTGCCGAAACAAGCGTTGCATTGGGCCGTGATCATCTGGCTCGCTTTGATGGTTGCGCGTCCTCTGGCATACAATATTCGCCAAATCGTCTCACCGCCCTTTAACGCGCCGGCAGCGATGGCTGCCTACCTGAGCGAACATGTCCCCCGCGATGCGCTGATTGAGACGTTTGAGCCGGAGATGGGATTCCTGACGGATCACAACTACCACTTCGCTCCAACGATGATCCTGGAGCAGGGTGTGCGTCACATCTGGCTTGGCGGACCACCGCCATCGGAGAGTTACGATTTCGTACAAAGGGAACACCCCGATTATGTGCTGGTAGGGCCGTTGGCTCGCTGGATAGATCTATATCCGGCGGACCTGTTGGCGGGGCGTTATCGGCTGGTTGTCCGTTTTGAGACCAGTCGGCCATTGGGGTATGAACTCTATGAAGCGACTTCGCTGCCATCCCCGGACTCTTCCCCTTGATGAGGTGCTGAAAATTATGAAACATATCTCTCGCGTCCGATGGTGGGTATGGATACTGACAATACTGGGCATCAGTGTGGCAACGGTTGGCAGTCTGGAGGCCCAGGAGCCCCATTGGGGCCAGCCAATGGAACTGACCCTGCCTTTCCCCGGTTGGGACTGGTTTCCCGACGTCGCTGTGGATGGGCGAGGAGATGTCCACTTGATCTGGTCGGGTGGACACTGCTCTCCCATCTACAAAAAACCCTGCCTGATGTACTGGCATCAGCGGGACGGCGTCTGGCAACCGGCCTACGACGTCTTTCTGGACCAGGGGGCAGGACAATCGGCCATCCGCGCCGCCATCGCGGCCGACCGACTCGGTCGGCTTCATTTAGTCTACCTGAAGGACTTTCAATACATCGTCTACCAGCGGGTATGGGGTT
>DAOTWK010000270.1:0-3207 GCA_034435815.1 Anaerolineae bacterium
GGGCCCGGCGGTGAGCGCCAGCGCCAGCCCGACCCCGCCCAGGGGAATCCAGGCCGACCGCCAAGAGTCCAGGTAGCGGGCAACGGCGCCCACCAGGAGCATCACTCCCAGCGCGGCCGGGACGGTGCCGTCCAGCGTCCGGGAGAGGGCCAAGAGGGAGGGGGAGAGGGCCAGCATCAGGCCGCTACCCAGCGCGCCCCAGCGGCCCAGGTACCGCCGCAGAAGGAGCGGGGTCAACACCAGCCCGACCCCGCAGAGGGCCGGGACCAGGCGGGCCAGCCCGTCCCCACCGTGGAAGAGGGCGAAGAGAAGGACATTAGTGTGGAACAAGAGCGGCGAAATCGTTCGCGCCTCGGACGGGATTCCACCCTCGTGGGCTATCTGATACGCTGCCAGCGCCTGGGCCGCTTCACTGGAGGAGAGCGGCGCGGCGCCCAGGCCTACCAGCCGCAGGGTGGCTGCCAGCAGCAGAAGGATGACCCAGAGTAAGCGTTCCAGAGAGTTGCTGGTATGCATAGCGTGTTGCGTACTCCGTGTTCAGGGATTACGGGGTACGGGGTACGGAGTACAAAGTACGGACTACGGAATATGGAATATTTTCACTCCCTCTGCGTCATAGACGACCTGGCCGATTCGGGCGAACTTCGCCAGGCCGTCCGGCGGGTAGCGGGATTGCTCCAGCAGGCCAACATAGACATATTGTATACCATATCGCTTCAGAAGGGTCAAGGCCTGGTCGTTGTCGGTGGTGGTGTAGAGGGTCTGGATGTCCGGCTCGCGGCGGGCAGGCTCGTCGTAGTTACCGCGCCACTGATGTTCGTGCCCACCCCAGCCCAGCAGGGTGGGCAGGCCGGTGAAGGCGGAGACCCGCCCCTCGTAGATGTAGGCCCGGTAGCGGTCGCCTGGCGCCTCCAGAATGACCGGCGTGCCCTCCACGTGCTCGTTCAGCCAGTCTATGGCGGCCATGTCGGGGCCATAGAAGGCACGGAGATGGGCTGCGCCGTCCAGGGTGGGCGGGCCGCCGTACTCCCGCGCGCGGGTCGGGATGGCCAGCGCCGGGTAGATCAGCCCCAGGGCAACCAGGGCCGCGCTCACCCACGCGGCCCAGCGCGGCCCCTGGATCAAGATGCGAGCCAGCGCATACGCGGCGGCGACTCCCCACATCGTCCAGGCTTGGAAGTAGAACTTGAAGACGGTGTTCATTCGGGTGCCGAAGTGGTCCCGGAGGTAGAAGAACTCCACGGCCAGGGTCAGCACAGCGCCAGCGGCGATAAGGAGGGAGACGAAGTGGGCCGGATTGGCAATCCAACCTACACCCTCGGCGGATGTGTCGCCATCTCTGCCTCTCTTCTGACCAAAGGTCAGGGGAAGGGGTGAAGACAACACCAGCAGCGCGGCCAGGAAGAGGGCTGTCCAGGGGGAGAGAAACCGCTCCTGCAGCCGCTGGACGATGAGGCGGGGAGCGTCCGGAAGGTTCTCCAGGCCAGGGATGGGCCCGCCGCCTCGCAGCGCTGTCAGGTAGAAACGCCCCTGAGGGTGGACCAGAACCGCCAGCAGCAGGAGGAGCAGAAATCCCAGAGCAACTGCCAGAGTCCAGAAAGCCGCGCTCTCCCAACGCATTTTCCGCTCATGGGCCCGTCCAACCGTCCACACAACGATGGGAAAGAGCAGGGGGCCGAACATCACCAGGAACTGGGGCAGACGGGTCGGGTTGAAGAGGTTGGGGAGAATGCCCGATGCCTGGGAGCGGAGGCCCAGCCAGAAGGGGAGGTAGAGCAAGATGGCAAGGAACAGGATTTCAAGAAGCGTGACGGCCTTCCGCCAGTTCATACTGGCCGCGAAGAGAAAGGCGGCGGCGAAGACGGCGAAATAGACCGGTAGGTCCCAGGTATTCAGAAAGCCCATCCCGCCCAGGCAAATAGAATGCAGAATCAGAAAAATCACGGAAGGCTTCTGCGTTCTCTGGGGTGAGAAGAAGAGGTTTAGAGCTAAGGCGAGGGCGAGGAGGGCGAAGGGCAGAGAAAGAAGATGGGGGTGCATATCCCCCAGGATAAAGGAGAAGGCCGGAAATTCGTCAATGACTTCCCACTCGGCGGGATTGGCAGGGGTGTGCCAGGGAGCATAGTCGTGGAGGACTCGCGAGGCCTGCCACCACCACATAAACCGGTTCGGCATCCAGGAGCCTTCGGCGACAGGCGGCGGAGCGACGTTGATGGAGCGGATGTCCAGCCATTGCCAGAAAGCCGCCGGGAGGAGCCCCCGCGCGTGCAGGACTTCCAGCGCACCCTCCAAGTTCCCGACCAGTACGACTATCAATGGCCCCAGCAGCCCGCCCCAACGGGCCGCTCGTTCTCCGTCCCGGGCCAGCAGTGCGTAGATCAGCCCATAGGCGCCGGAGACGGTCAGGGCGAAGAGGGTCGCGATGCCCAGATTGAAGGCAATGGTGGAGGGAACCGCTGCCAGATGGGTCAGCATGCCCATCATCACGTAGCCGAAGTAGTAGTAGGAAATGGCGAAGCCCGAAAGCCAGGGGTCGTGGGGCGGGAAGTGGGGGGCTCGGAGGACGGCATTGAGGAACGCAATCTCCATCCATTTCTCCCCGCCCGCCGTCTCAATGCGGGGCATGTGGGCGCGGACTGCGCACCAGAGGACGAAGGCCATAGCGAAGAGGAGTTCCACTACGGTCGCATGGCGCAGGTCGCATAGCGCAGGTCGCCGGTCGTCGGTCGCAGAGTCATCAAGGGATGGGCGGACGAAGAGCCAGAGGGCTGCTCCAGCGAGGGCCAGCAGAAGAAGGACGGCCACGACGGCGCCGGGAGTGTTCGGCAGCCAGCCAAAGACGGAGAAAATCCAGAACAGGTAACCCCCAACCATTAACCCTAACGGGCGGGCGAAGGCGTACCCCTGGCCAGGCATCTTGTGGAAAAGGCGAAGCGTCAGCGGCAGCGCGGCCAGGCCGAAGAGTTGAAGGGTTAGGTACCAGCGGAGGAGGGTCATAGGCACAAGAGAGTGGAAGGCGGCAACTCTGTAGAGGCACCGAATCTTATACAGTTCCCTAATGTTCGGATTTCAGAATGCTCTGCCGCCACTCGGTCGTCCGCAGGCCGTACAGGCGGTCTACGTGCGTCTTCAGCAAATTTACGACAAACGCGCGCTGCAGGGGCCTGGGAAAGTACTCCGTCATCACGAATTCAAAGACGGCGTTGA
>DAOTWK010000271.1:0-3785 GCA_034435815.1 Anaerolineae bacterium
CTAACTGGTCGTCATCCAGTTGCCCCACTTCCTGCCCATCCAGCCAGTAGGTGCCGGAGGTGGGCTGGTCCAGGCAGCCGATGATGTTCATCAGGGTGGATTTCCCAGAGCCGGAGGGGCCCATAATGGCGACCATCTCGCCGGGGCGAACGGTGAGGGAAACGCCCCGCAGAGCGGGTACCTCCACCGTCCCCATCCGGTAGATTTTGACGATGTTTTCCAGTCTGACGACGCTGTTCTCTGCGTTCATCTTACCGTCCGAAAGGGAAGCCGAATTGGCCCGAGGCGTTCTCCCGTACCAGCACCAGGATGTCTCCTTCGTTCAGGCCGCTCAGTACCTGGCTGTAGCCCTCATAGCGTACGCCCAGGCGGATATCCACCCGCTCCCGTTCGCCGTTGGCGGTCTTCCGGTACACATAGGGCTGGCCAGTGGTCTGGTCAATTCGCACGACCCAGTTGGGGATCAACAACTGATCGGTCAATTCCTCCACGCGAACCGTCACATTGGCCGACATGCCGGCTCGCACCGGCACATCGGTGGGGTTCAGCGTGATGATGACGGGATAGGCAACGGCGCCCTCCACCAGGGTGGCCGCCGGGCCGATACGTTCCACCTTCCCGGCAAGAGTCACCCCGGGGAAGGCATCCAGCGTCACCTCTGCAACCAACCCAACCCGGAGGCGGGCCACGTCCATCTCGTCCACATTGACTGTAATGCGGAAGCCGGAGAGGTCCACCAGCGAAATGGCGGGCAGGCCTGTAGGAGCCACCTCCCCGGCGACGACGTTGACCGCTGCGACTACGCCGTCAAAGGGGGCCGTTAGGGTAGCCTTTTCCAGATTGCGACGGGCGGCCTCGTAAGCCGCACGGGCCTGCTCCACCGCCGCCTCGGCGACCGTCAATTCCTCCTCTGTCGGGCCGTTCATTGCCCGCTCCAGTTGCGCCTGGGCGCTCTCCACGTTGCTCCATGCCGCCGCCAGGTCCTCCGGCGACGCGCCTTTTGTGGTTAACTGGTAGTTCGCCAGGGCAATCTGGTAGTCCAGCGTAGCCGTCTCCAGGTTAAGAGATTGGGGCAACAGCCCCACTTCAGGTCGCCAGGAGACAGGTTCGTAGGCCGCGCGGGCCCGGTTCAGCATCACCTCGGCTCGCTTCAGATTCGCTTCCGCAACCGCCCTTTCCTCCGGAGAGGGGCTGTTTTTGAGCCGCTGGTACTGAGCCAGCGCGCTGCGGTAGGCCGCTTCTGCCGCCTTGACCGCCTCCGGGCGGGGCTGAGACCGCAGTTGGGCCAATTGGGCCTGAGCGGACTTCAGCGCCGCCTCCGCCTGCCGCAGGTTCAGTTCCAGGTCACCGGTATCCAGCCGGGCCAGTACCTGACCGGCGCGCACCTCGTCCCCAATCTGCACCGTCACTTCAGCTACCCGGCCCGGCGCGCTGAAGGTCAGGTCTACCTGGCGGGCCGGCTCAATCCGTCCGCCGGCGCTGACACTGACTTCCAGGGTGCCCCGTTCCACCACGGCGGTCCGCTCTTCGGTGGAAGGGTTGCGGTTCGCGACCTGTTGCCACACGAAAAAGCCGCCAGCGGCCAGAAGCGCGATGGCGGCCAAAATGATCCATATCCTACGCCGTCGGCTCATTCTCTTCCTCCTCGGGAGTGCTGAGTTGCAATTGTCGGACCAGTTCCAGCCACTGGCCCGTCAGTTCATTGATGAGTTCGGCGCGGAGTAACCAAAGACCACCCCCAGGCCCACCGATGACCAGAAGTTTCTCTCCAATCTGGATTCCCAGGTCCCGCCGGGCCTGCACCGGGATGACCACCTGTCCGCGCTCGCTCACCGTCACTGCGCCATAGAATTGAGGGCACGGCCTTCTTTCCATATCACCTCTTATCTTGTTTTTCTTACTTGTAAGACAAATAATACCACAAAGGGGGAAAATGTCAAGGGCGGTCGTGGAAATTCAACTCTCCGGAACGAAGGGGGGGTGCGGCGGACGACGAAGCCGCCCGCCGCAAAACTCCCACTCCGAGGTAACGACTGCGCCAAGGCGTGGGCGAGTCAGGATCGGGGGCCGCGCTGGAAAGGAACAGACGGGGCCGACGAGGAGGGATCGGGCATCTGCAACGGAGTTCCACAGGAACTGCAGAAGCGCGCTCCGGCAGCCGAGCGCCTTCCACAGCGGGGGCATACCACTGGCCGGGCATCGGCCAGAGGCGCGCCGCAGGCGGAACATTTGACCGCATTCAGGGGATTCCCCACTCCACAATAAGCACAGACGATCGTCTCTTCCTCAATCATTCCCGCTGGCCTGGCACCAACACTTTCGCAGTAATGCTCCACAGCCTGCCAGACCTGCTGCGGCAGAGTCAGGCCGGAGATGCTGCGGACGATATCGTCTATCCGGGTAATCAGAGAGATAGGGTTGATGAGCGCCATCAGCCCAGTCTGGGCCAAATCAGCCAGAGCCCCCAGCCAGCGCTGCTGGCCCATTGTGACCTGGACACCGCCTTCCACGCGGCTGATGCCCAGAGTCAGTGCGCTCTGAGGCCCACCCCAATCCCAATCCCGCGTGGCAATCTGGACCAGGACCTGGTCCCCTGTGCCAATCCGCTGGGCCATCAGGTCACCCTTGTTGAACTGAAGGACTAGCGCGTCCGCCATCGCCTGAGGATGAATCTCGCCCCGGTAGGTTCGCTGCTCCATTTCTCCTCCTTTGCCGATACGGGCATACTGCGCCGATTGGAAATCGGTCCCAAATGACACTCTACTTCGTTCCGTGCCCCACTACGAGCGAATTTTCAGAAAAGAGTTGCTGCAAAAACTCACCGCAGAGAACGCCGAGAGCGCAGAGTTCTGCATACAAATGTCTCTGCGTGCTCTGTATCTCGGCGGTGAAACGGCCTTTTTGCGGCGGACTCAGAAAGGCTCTTATGCTGACGCACATGGCAGGAGGGGGGTGAAGGGGAGAGACAACCCCGCGCGGCCAGCACGTGCACCCCTCTCGGGGAGATTTCCCCACGCTCCCTGCTGAAGCCTGAACGGTTCCTCTGGGTGTATCCCAACTTCGCAGGGAGAAGTCAGGCAGATTGACGAACTTGCTCCCAGGCCCGATTCCGCCGGCCGGTTTCCCCCCATTCCGGCACTCCGTACCATTTTTTCTACAGAAACTTGACAAAACGTAGCATTTATGGTGTAATATTAAAGAATTGGCCCACAGGTTTCCTGGCCATCGGTGAACCCCTTTGAAAGGGGGGATTGCCAAAATTTTGCTGTTTAGGTGGATGATGTCATAATTTTGGCGCGATTGCGGCAAATGTCAAATTCTTGCTGTTTAGGTGGACGATTGCCAGATATAGGCTGTTACACGGACATCGTCAACCCAATTCATGTTGGGCCGCCAGAGGGTGAGGATGCCTTTGTGGCGGCAAGAGGGTCGGTTGGCAAGGCCGCAGGAAGCGGGGGCGGGTCGTAGGGTATCGGTGGAGGGGGAGGCCCGGCGGAGTGGGCGGTCCGCAGGTTTCCCTCAGGCCGCAGGTCTCTGGAGTCGGTCCGTTGAAGCCAGCCGCGCCGATGAGGGTGTGGGCAGAGGGAGGGCAGTCTCTCCGGCCTCAGCGGGCCGAAAGGGCAGGTGCGGGCGGGAAGGGAGCGCGGCGGGTCTCTCTGAAGGGCACGGGCAGGGAGCGCGGCGAGCCCCTGGCGGGAGGCGGACCGAAGGGAGCGGCATCCGGCCGCAGGATGGGGGCGGAACAGGAGGCCGGGGCTGGGAAGGGTTCCGGGCGGAGTTGCGGG
>DAOTWK010000272.1:0-9427 GCA_034435815.1 Anaerolineae bacterium
TAGCGGCGCAACAGGGCCGCCGCCATCGGTGAGCGGCACAGATTCCCCGTACAGACCATCAGAATCGTTCGCGCAGACGCCATTTTACTTCGTTTCGTGGCCAACTACAAACCAAATGCGCTCGAGCCGACGCTGCCGAAGGCAACGTCGGCTCAAGGCGCTGGTTTGGACGGTGCAACGGCCTTATAATCTTGGGTAAATTGACTTTTCCGGCCTAATTTCACCCTAACGGGCGTTGGTGCATAAATCAGCTTTTTGAAGATGCAACCCCAAGTTCAGACTCGTTTTCGGCAATTTTATTGACCTTCAGCAGGCTGTAACCACTTCCCTGGAGGACGTACGCCCCCAGTAATCATTTTTTAGACATGTTGGGTTGGAGCCATGAGCATTCCTCTTAATTTACGAAGGTCAATAGTTTGATGTCAATCCCGCAAAAATATCCTCTCAGCGTTCCGCGCGAACTCCATTCGGTTTGACCGTGACGTACCAGGATAATCCTCAACACGGCGACTCATAGAATGTGTTTATTTGATGACCTGAACTGTGCCCACCAACACATGGTCGGCCACTGGTGTTCCCTCGACGTTGAGCACCGGCAGACGCTGCATGGTTTCCAGTAAATACCAGCCTACTATTACCCGGTAGGTGCCGGGCGGTGCGTCGGCATTAAGGAAGACGGTGTAGGTTTCACTAAAGGATTCACCTGTCTGCCACGCGCTGGTGGGATGGGTACCGTTGCGTGGCCAGACATCGATCTGCCCTTTGAGTGTGCCGTCGGGGGCGATAAGTTGCACAAAAAGGGTATAATCCTCGTTCATATCTTGCGCGCATTGCCACTCGACCGTCAAATCGAGCGAACTGCCGGGAACAAGATCATTTTGTTGCAGTTTGGCATAGGTCAACACAATGCGGTCGTTAAAATTATAGCTGCCCAGCGCGGCGGGTGGCCTGCCTACGATGGTGAGCGACGGCAAGATCAGCCTGTCTTGGGGTGAACGCAGCCAACCGGGTGTTAGGTGTGACCATGTGCCGGATGACCGCTCACGCACGGCAATCTCGATCCAGACTTTTCCTCGCTCTGCTGGCATGGTGAGTGTGTGTGCAGTGGTCACCGTCCGGCGCAGTGGCCATTGCGAGGTCGGGTAGGCTGCTCCGCCCAAAATTTGCCATGTCCATTCTCCTTTTCCGTGTTCATCGCGCACGCGCAGGCCGATTTCCAGGTCGGGCAAAGGGGCAAATGTCTGCCAGTAGAGGGTCAGGGGAATGCGGGCAGTGGGCAGGGCCTGCGACGGCAGGTCATAGCCGACGATCTGCCATTGTCCGGATACGGCCCGCAGCGGATGGACGATGGCCGGTTCGCTCTGCGCAGGCCCTACGATGATCCGTTCCAGCGTTACCCAGGGTTGGCCTTGTGCGAGCAGGCCGCTTTCGGAAAAAGGTTGAAAAAGTCCTACTTCTAGACGATATTCAAGCGGCGGAATTGCCGGGTCGAGCGGAATTTCATACCAATCGGGGATCAATTCGTCCGGTTTCCACGCTGTGGTCGGGTACATATCGCTTACGGGATGGTGAATTGCCCGCCATACTTCCTCTCCTGTCGGATCAACCAGCCGCAAGTTGACCTGATAGGGGCCGCCGACCGGTGCACGCGCATGCCAGTACAAAGTCAGATAGAGGGTGTCGCCTGGTGATGGTTGGTCGGGCTGTTCGAGGGTGTGGCGCAGCAAGGACAGTACCGGCTGTCCATCCGGCGTGCTGAACTGTGCTTCAGGTTGGGCTGTTTCGGGGGCGGACAGCGGCGTTTGCCCCACTTCGACCAGTGGGCCAGACGAGCGGAGGTGATAGGGGCCCTCCAGACCGGGCAAAAAGCGGGCCAGGTAGACTGTTTTGTTATGCGCCAGGTCCCACGCCAACCGGTCAAGGTAAGCCTTTTCGTTGTCAAGGATGACCACGTCTAGGTCGGGGCGGCGGCGCTCGATGCGAGCAAAATAATCCAGCGGGGGATATTTGACGCGGTCGGCCAGCACGGTGGCTCCTTGGGCCAAGTCTTGGGCGATGGCATACTCGCCCCACCGGTGCCATGTCCATTCGGCGCTTCGGTCTACCTGCGGGGTGTTGTTACAGATCAGACTTATCGGCAGCAGCGTGGCCAGGGCTGCCAAAGGGGCCGGTGCAAAAGATAACCTGAACTGCCGGACAATCTCCCAGATTGCCAACAAGCCGGCACCCATCCACAGCGATAAGATCAAGTGGTTGGGCAAAAACGAATTCACATCATTGTAATAAGCATGCCAGACCGTGCCCCAGATGTAATAGGTGACGTAGGCCAATGCCGTACAGGCCAGCGTGCGCCACTGTCGCCACCTGACCAGCGCCACCAGGCCAAGCGGGCCTAACCCTACGCCGACCGGTCCGAATTGCATAAGCAGAAATCTCCAGAACATTTCCACCCGTTCCGGCGAAGCCCAGGCAGTCAGGCGAACGGCGGCGCCATAGTATGAACCCGAAATGTAATGGAAAAATTCGCCAACCGACATGCATCTACTCTGGGCACATGCACGCCAGGGAATGTAGAGATAGATCAATAGCGGAGCCAGGCCGATTCCCAATGCGGGTAGCCACGTTCGTGGTCGTTTGAGCAAGGTGGGATCGCGCCAGAGCAGGTACAAAGCCAGCGCTGGTGCAAGCATCAGCATAGTGCGGTGATGGGTCAGGCTGAGGCCGTAAACCAAGGCCAGCAGGCGCAAATGTGGATGCGGTCCCTGGGTTTCTGGATCAACGCTGCCCAAAGCGATATACAGGACTAATGAGACAAAGAGAATATTAAAGGTGTACTTTTCCGGTTGGGTAGCCTGGTTCCACAGGGTGTGCGAAAACGCCCAGGCCAGTGCGCTCCAGGCGGCAATCGCCTGATGGCCCAGAATTCGTCGTGCTGTGCCGTAGAGCAGGGGGACACTGGCCGCCGCATAGAGTGCGCATAGCACGTTGATCCGCCAGGCGAGCGAGCCGAACGGGAAGAGGGCGATCCAGAGTCGTCCTAGGATGGGAAAGAGCGGGTAGCCGGTGGGATGTGCATAGCCGAGGGTGGCCGAGATGGCTTGCAATTCATAGCCGTCGCGTTCGCCGACACTGGGGGTGAGCGTACTCAGATAGGCGGCCAGGGGCACGATAAAAAGCAAGGGGACAACTAGGCGGTCGGGCCATGGGCGCCGAACACCCAGTCCCAGGCTCATTATCACCACCCCAACTGCCAGGACGCCGGCCTGCAAGGGGTTGGCATAGGTGCGGAACAGGTAGGAAACGAGCAGATAGAGTGGCAGCAAGGGGGTAATCGGGAGTGCTCGACGTTGCCACAGCCAAGTTAGGCTGATGGTCAGAGGGATGGTCAGGGTCAGGGTGGGCAACCAGGCGTAAAAAGGCAGGCGTACCGAGGGTGCTTCGGCCAGCAGGCGGGCAATAAATAATCCACCAACGGCCCATGCACCGGCGATGGTCAGTATGGAGGTCAAGCGGATCAAGGCACGAAAATCGGCAAAACGTGTCATCAGTAGAGCTGAAAGTAGTAACGGATCATTTCTCTGGCCACCGGCATCGCCGTCTTAGACCCTTGACCGCCGCCTTATATAAACACGGTCATAGCAATTCGGGTTTTTTGTACGGCGCAAATGCCGTGAACCAAGCATGTGTAGTGAGAATGCGCCCGTCTCCGTTGCGGCAGTTGGGGCTGTCGCAGAATTCGGCGGTGCCGGTTTTGGCGGCGATCTTGATTTGTCCATCCAGGTCGAGGGCGATGGCCGTGCCGCTGCTGACTGCTCCGCGCATACCTTCACGGACCAGTTGCAGATATTCCTTTTCGACCAGCACCTGACGGGTGACGATCGGCTTGAAATCGCGTATGACGTTGCCGTCCATATCAATGATCTGGCATACCAGTTGAGGTTGATAGACCGTGCCGCCATTAGCCACGGTGGCCGTGGTGTTGTGGACCTGCAAAGGAGTGCCAGCAAGTGGTCCTGTTCGATGCATGTTTTGGGTATCACCGGTTGTCCAGCGTTCGCCAAAGGTGCGCCGTTTCCAGGTCACGCTGGGGATCAATCCGGCGGCCTCTGCCGGCAGGTCAATGCCGGTGGGGCTGCCGTAGCCAAATGCTTGTGCGTATTGAGTGAGTCGATCCAGCCCAGTCCTTGCATAAGTTGGAGCATCTCCTGGAGGCATTCCAGGAGATCACTCTGACGGTCGTTCAGGGGCCTCATCAACCCCATCGTCACCTGACTCCGCTCTCCGAGGTGCAACGGCGCATCTTAGCGCTGTTGGGCTTCTCTACAGACATCTATGCCAGGCTCTGTGCTGATTCTGCTAGACCGCCTTAAAAATGAGCGAACCATGGGTTAATATGCACCGCCCAACGGGATATGGGCAGCCCACCAGCGGGGGAGCACCTCCCCCGCTGGCCCTCGCAGAACCTCATCGGCCATCGGGGTGAGCGGGGTCTCGGAGACGTTCACTTCTACCAGCCGCGCACCGTTCCGATGGGCCACCACAGGAAGGGAAGCAGCCGGATGCACCAGCGCCGACGTCCCGATAACCAGCATCCACCGGCAATGGGTGACGGCTTCCCATGCCTCCTCCAGTACGGCCGTTGGAAGGGGTTCACCGAACCACACCACGTCCGGGCGCAACAGCCCGCCGCAGGTGCAGCGAGGGGGGATTTCCGGAAGAGGCACCCGGCGGTCTTCTCCGACCCAGTCGCAGCGGATACAGCGGACCCGCCAGATGTTGCCATGGAGTTCCAGCACGCGCCGGCTTCCGGCGGCCTGATGGAGGCCGTCCACGTTCTGGGTGATCAGGGTGAAGTCCGGGAGCACGGCCTCCATCTCCGCCAGCACCCGATGGGCCGGATTAGGCTGGCAGGTCGCAATCCGTTGTCGCCGCCAGTCGTACCATTCCCACACCAGCGCAGGGTCCCGGGCGAAGGCCTCCGGCGTTGCCAGGTCCTCGGGGCGAAAAGTTCGCCAGAGCCCCTCCGGTCCCCGGAAAGTGGGAACTCCGCTCTCGGCCGAGACGCCGGCGCCGGTCAGAGCAACTACCGGCCCTTCCATGTTCGCCTACTCAAAAATCCAGGGGTCGGTGACTCGCTCGTAGGAGAGAATCTCGTCCTCGCTAAAGAAGAGGGGGATCTCAAAAGCCGCCGTTTCCGGACTGTCGGAGCCGTGAACCAGGTTGCGGCCCACCTCCACACCGAAATCGGCCCGGATGGTGCCCGGAGCGGCCTCTGCCGGGTGGGTCGCTCCCATCGTCCGGCGGGCAATCTCTATAGCCCGGGGCCCCTCCAGAACCATCACCACGACGGGAGCAGAGGTAATGTAGCGAATCAGGCCCGAGTAGAATGGCTTTCCCTTATGGACGGCGTAGTGCCGTTCCGCCAGTTCGGGGGAAATCCGCATCATCTTCATTGCTGCGATGCGCAGCCCCCTCCGCTCAAACCGGCGGATGATTTCACCGATCAGACCACGCTGCACGGCATCTGGTTTGATGATGATGAGGGTGCGTTCCACGACGGTTCTCCTGTGGGGAAATATTTGCGGCGGCCGCTTTGCCGCCGCCGCAATTGCCGTTTTTCCTTGGTTTATTTGAGCAGGTTTAGAGCCGTCCGATATTCAGCCAGTGCATCCGCCAGCCGTTCAGCCCGCATATAAGCGTCTCCCAGGACGCGCCGGGCCAGTGGATCATTAGGCCGCTCGTCAACGTGCATTTCCATATCCGCCAGCACTTCGTCTAAGAACTTACCTGTCCGCAGCACCTGGGAGTACATCTCCAGCGAGTCCTCATACAGGCCTGCCTGCCAGAGAGCACGGGCGAGATTCAGCCGGGCCGCATGGTCTCGCGGACGGGCCCGCAAGTGGGCACGCAACGCTTCTACGGAAGCCAGGGCTTCCGGCGCCGGGGAGACGGGTGGCACAACCTCCAGCCGGGTCGGCGTGGGCGGAGGCGGTGTAACCGCTTCCGGCGGTACGACGATTGGCGGGGCCACTTCCGGTGGGGCAACCGCCTCCGGCGGTGGAGCGGGTGGGGGGGCAACCTCTGCCGCTGGCATTTCGGGCTCCCGCCACGCGGGAACCTCCGGCAGCACCTCCGGAGCCACGACCTCCTCTCCAAAAGCAGTCCAACCAAACGGTTGCTCCGGCGGAGGAATTTCCTCCACAGGCGGAGGGGGTTGGAGGATTTCCGCTTCGGTGCCGAAAGCAGTCCAGCCGAACACTTCGGGCTCAGCAGGTGGTACTTCGGCCCGGGGGACTTCCGGTGGCACGACCTCTTCCAGCCACTCCGGAATCTCTAACCCCGGCGCTGCCTCCGGGGGAACTGCCTCCTCCGGCCACCCCGGGAGTCCCTCCTCTGCTTCAGGCATCGGGACTTCCCGCAACAACTCCTGGAGTTCTTCCTCCCACTCTGCCTCCTCGGGCACTGCCACCTCCGGGGGCGCCAACTCCCTCAGCCACTCCGGCATCTCCGCCGGAACCGGCGCTTCAGGCGGGGCCACCTCTGGCGTGGTCACTTTCGGCGGTGGGGCGGCCTCCCGGCCCATAATCTCAGCCATGCGGGACTCGGCCTCTGCCTCCGCCGCCGCCCGCAGTTCCGCTTCCCGGCCTGCCGCCAGCGACGCCAGCCATGCCAGCGCCTCCTCGCCCTCCGGCAGACCCCCCTCCTCCAGCCAAGACGGGATCGCTTCCGGAGCGGGAGCCTCCGGCTCTTTCACCTCTGGTGGCGCGACCTCCCGCAGCCATTCCGGGATCTCCGCCGGGATGGGCGCTTCCGGCACCTCCGCCTTCGGCGGCGCAACCTCCCGCAGCCATTCCGGGATCTCTGCCGGAGCGGGCGCTTCCGGCACCTCCGCCTTCGGTGGCGCCACCTCTCGCAGCCACTCTGGGATCTCCGCAGCCTCAGGGACCTCCGAAGATGCTGGAACCTCGGGCCCAACTCCTTCCGGCATCAGCCAGGCTGGCACTGCAATCCCCTCTTCTTCCACCACAGAAGGAGCGCCTTCCTCGCCCAGGCCGATTTCTTCCAGCCATGCCGGAATCTCTATCTGAATCTCCGCCGCCCGCTCCAGGTCCACCAGTGCCTGTTCTTCTGGGACGGGCACTCCAATCGCTGGACGCTCAACCGGAATCTCCGGAGCACCGTATTCCAGGTACGGCAGGTACACTTCGCGGGGCGAAAGGGGAGAGGCATCCCCCAGGACCTCTACAGCCCGCTGGTTTTCTGGGTCCACCGCCTCAGCCCGACGCAAGTGCACCTGCGCCTCCTCCCGGCCGCTGCGGGTCCAGATTTCCCCCAAAATCAGGTTGGCTTTCAGGCAGTATGGCAACTCGTCCAGCACCCGCAGACAGACCTCCTCTGCCTGGACCCGCTGGCCATCGTTCCAGAGCGCCTCTGCCAGTGCGACCATCAGGTCCACCCGCTCCGGCTCTTTTGCCAGTAGAGAGCGAAAGGTCTCTACAGCCCGAGCAAAAAGCCCGCCTCGGGCATACAAGCGGGCCAGCGCGCTGCGGGTCAGCATCACCCGGGGAGAAACCACCCCATCCCTCCGACCATAAAGACGTCGCAGTTCCTCCTGAATCACATCGTTATCTGGGGCCAGTTCAAAAGCCCGTTCCATATGCCAGATGGCCCGCTGCAGGTCTCCCCGCCGGTCATAGATGACGCTCAATCCGACCCGCGCGACGAAATCCTCCGGATCACCACTGAGCACTCGCTGAAACATCTCCTCCGCCGCATCATCCTGGCCAGTTTCCAGCAAAGTCTTGCCCAGGAGACGGTAAGCATGCAGGAACTTGGGGTAATGCTGCAGGATGTACCGGAGATGTGCGAAGGCTTCGTCGTACCGGCCCCTCTCCACCAGCCCGTCGACCTGCTGGACGTATTCCTGGAGACGAATATCGGTCATCTTCCACCCCCTGATTTCAGGCGGAACCGACGGGGGTTCCGGCTACCAGTAGGTTCGTCGGGCACCGAAGGCCCGGGCCCCCAGCCCAACCACAAGACCAGCCAAGAAGCCTCCGATGTGGGCAAACCATGCAACGCCGCCGGTTGCCATCGTCGCCGCGCCCAGGCTCAGAACGCCATTAAACAACTGAATGACAAACCAGAGGCTCAGAACGAGCAGCGCGGGCAACCGCGCGATACGCATCATATAAAAGCCCGGAACTAAGACCCGCACCGGAGCGGTAGGGTACAGGACCAGGTAGACGGCCAGCACCCCAGCAATGGCCCCACTGGCCCCGACGCCAGGGATTTGGGAGGACGGAGCCACCATCACCTGAGCCAGACCTGCCGCAACCCCTGCCGCCAGATAGAAAAGCAGGTACCCCAGCCGCCCCAGCGCGTCCTCAACATTATCACCGAAAATCCACAGGTAGAGCATGTTCCCGATCAGGTGCATCCACCCCCCGTGCAGGAACATGGAGGTCAGCAGCGTCAACGGCGCCCATGGGTAGCGGGTCGGGTTCGTGATGAAAGCAGGCACGGCCCCCCACATCATAAAGAACCGGTCCACGTCCGGGCCCAGCAGCAATTCCCAGAAGAAGACCAGAACGTTCACCCCGATCAGCCCCCAGGTCACCAAGGGGAGCCGGCGGATGGGCAATTCATCGCTGATTGGAAGCATCTTACCTCCTCATCGGCGGCGATCAGAGGGCCGCCAGTAGGCCCGCTGTACCGCCCGCGCCTCGGAGACGGTCACAATGGCTTGAGGGTCCGCCTCTTCGGCAAGCCTTAAAACCGCTGAAAGATTCCGGCGAGGCACAAAGACATCTACCACGCTTACCGACCCGGCCCGTCCACGCCCCTCCATCTGGGTGACGCCGAACCCGGCGGCCCGCAAAGCCGCCGCAATTACATCCCCCTTCTCCGTAGAGATAATGCGCACCTCCGAGAAGCCCAGGGCCATCCGCTCTTCCAGCAGCATCCCTACCCAGGTGCCGACCCCAAAACCGATAACGTATGCCGCCAAATTGACGACGTTACTCAGATTGGTCACCACCTGGGCAATCGCCACGACGTAGATGAGCGTGCTGAGACTGCCCGTGAGGACTGCCAGCAGTTTCCGGCTCTGGACAGTGAGAATGGTGGCGACGGTGCTGAGAGAGATGCCAATTACCCGCAGCACAAAGATGAGCAGCGCCTGAAGGGCGATCTCCATCGGCCTAATCTTCCTCCTTCACCAGCGCCGAGAGGAGCACCGAGACAATGCTGACAATAAGCGCCCCCCACAATGCGGGCCAGAAGCCGTCCACGTAGAAACCAATGCCCAGCATGTTGGCAATGCGAGCTGATAGCCAGAGGGTGAAGCCATTAATGACCAGGGTGAAAAGGCCCAGAGTGAGCAAAATGAGCGGGCAGGTGAGGATTTTCAATACCGGCCGCACCA
>DAOTWK010000273.1:0-3988 GCA_034435815.1 Anaerolineae bacterium
TCCCCCATCCCCTCATACACAATCAACCCCAGCCCGTCCGGGCCGACATGGGATGCCAGCACCGGGCCATAGACCAGTATGGGAAACGGAGCGACCTTCGGGAACAGCACCCCCAGCCGCTCCTGCAGGACTGTTGTCTCGTTCGTGGGATAGGAGACCGCCTGCAGAATGGCCATCTCCTGGACCCGCAGAAACTCGGCAGCGAACTCCACCAATTTATCCAGACCCTTCTCCCGGCTGCGGACTTTCTCCATCGGGATAATCTCCCCTTCCTCCATAGACAAGAAAGGCCGGATGCCCAGCATTGTCCCCAAGATACACTGGGAGCGACTGATGCGCCCGCTACGCTGCAGATAGTCCAGCGAATCGGTGAACATCACCACGTAGATGTGCGGGATCATCCCCCGGATCTGGCGGACAATCTGGCCCAGCGAGTGCCCGGCCCTGGCCATCCGGGCCGCTTCCCGCACCAGGATCCCCAAGCCGAAGGAAGTGCATTGGGAATCCATCACCATAATATCGCACCGACCGAGAAACGCCATCGCCGCCTGACGGGCGTTTTCCACAATCGGGCTCAGCGGAGATGAGGAGTGAATAGAGAGAATGGAATCTGTCGTCCGGCTCAACCGGGCATAGACCTCCTCCAATTCCTCCACCGTCGGCCCGACGACCATTGGGCGGACCCGCTCCCGGGCCATCTGGTCCAGCAGAGTTTCATTCCGCGAGCCATCCCGGTCCCGATAGACCTCATCCCCAACCTGAATGGTGAGCGGGACAACGGTGATGTCGGTATCCCGCGTCCAGGCTGCAGGCAGATACGCGTCGCCGTCGGTGACCACTCGTACGGGTGCCACAACACCTCCTCAGGTCGCAAGTCGCAGGGTGCATCAAAGCCTGTCTGCGAATTCGTTCGCAGTGCGGCACGGAATGAAACGGAATGAAGTGAAGGGCCGTTTTGGCCTTTTCAGCGCCACTCCGCTTCACTTCGTGGCTGACTACAAGCGAGCGTCACTTCGCTTTGCTGTGTGGATGACTACGAACGTCCTCTCACTCCGCTGAAAGGATATAGAAGTAATGCGGCTGTCCGCCGTAGACGATTTCAAAACTCTGGTCGGGATACTTCTCCTGGAGACGGGCTGCCAACGCCTCCGCCTCCTCCTGCTGGACTCCCGCCCCATAATACAGGGTGACGATTTCCAGGTTGGCCACGCCCATCCGTTCCAGTAGTGCCTCCACCACCTCATCCACCGTCTCCCCGGAGACGACTAACTGGTCGTCCTGCAGGCCAATAATCTGCCCTTGCCGCACTGCGACCCCGTTTAGTTTCGCGTCTCGGGTCGCTGTCGTTACTTCCCCGGTGCGGACGTCCTCCGCTGCGCGGGCCATCGCTTCGGCGTTCTCCTCCAGGTCGGCCTGGTGGTTAAAGGCCAGGAGCGCCGCCACGCCCTGCGGGATGCTCCGGGTGGGCACCACCGCCACTTCTTTCCGGCTGAGTTCTTGGGCCTGACGGGCCGCCAGGATGATGTTGCCGTTGTTGGGCAAGATGACCACTTTCGGCGCGGGCACGCTCTCCACCACCTGCAGGATTTCCTCGGTACTGGGGTTCATCGTCTGACCGCCGGGGATGATAGCGGACGCGCCCAGGCTCAGGAAAACCTTCTCCAGACCGTCCCCGGCGGCTACGGCGACAACGCCGACCTCGCGCTGCGGCGCCTCAGAAACAGCCATCGCTGGCATAGGCCGGGTCTGCTCCCGCGCCCGGACAAACTCCCGGTACTGGGCCTGCATGTCCTCCACCACCACATCCCGCAGGGAGCCCAACCGGACAGCGTAACTGAGCGGCACCCCCGGATCCGGGACATGGACGTGGACCTTGACCGTCTCCGAATCCCCGACGACCAGCGTAGAGGTGCCCATCGCGTCTATATCCCGCCGGATTGCTTCCACATCCAGATTCTGCCCGACGATGAGGAATTGGACATCGTAGCCGTATTCCTCCTCGGGTACCGCTTCCGCCGCAAATGCCGGACCAACAACCGTCGCCGCTGTCGCCGCTTCGCTCATCACCTCTCCTCGTAGCGCCCGCATCATTCCCTCCAGAATCACACAGAGTCCCTGCCCACCGGCATCCACCACTCCGGCTTCTGCCAGGACCGGCAGCAGGTCCGGCGTGCGGGCAAGAGCATCCCATGCCCTCCGAACGGCCCGTTCCAGAACGGCGCTCAGGTCCGTAGTCCGTCCGGCTGCCAGGGTGGCCTCCTCGGCAGCCTCCCGCGCCACCGTCAGAATGGTGCCCTCCACCGGGCGGATGACCCCCCTGTACGCCGTCCGGACCCCCTCTTCCAGTGCGGCGGCCAGGTCGGAAGCCGTCAGCCACTCCTTGTTGTCCAGGTGGCGGGCCATCCCGCGCCATATCTGAGAGAGAATGACGCCGGAGTTACCGCGCGCCCCCATCAGCGCGCCGTGGGCCACCCGGTGGACCACCTTGCCCACGTTGTTCTCATCCATGCCGGCCACTTCCTCCCAGGCCGACTGCATCGTCAGCACCATGTTGGTGCCGGTATCGCCGTCAGGCACCGGGAAGACGTTGAGAGCGTTGATCTCTTCCTGATGTTGTCGCAGCCAGACCAGACCGGCGTACACCAATCGTTTGAACCGTTCCCCATCTACAACGCTTGCATCGGTCACCGCAACTCCCCCTCAATCCAGGTCCGAAATGCGAATCTTCTCTACGTGGACGTTCACTTCCGCCACGGGAATGCCCAGGCTCTTCTCCACGGTGTACTTGACCACGTTCATAGCGCTGCGGGCCACCGCGGCGATGCGCGTCCCGTACTCCACCACGACGTAGAGGTGGATGATAATTTTCCCATCCCGTATCTGGACAACGACGCCCCGGTGAGCGCCGCCGGAGAGGACATCCGCAATACCGGCCGCCAGATTCTTCGGGACAGTGCCCACAATACCGTACGACGAAGTGACAGCCTGGTGAACCAGACTGGCAATCGCGTTCGATGAGACCTCTATACGGCCTTTGGGTTGAACCGTCTCTTTCATCCCTACTCTCCCCCCTCGCAATTCTTGTGTCTTCCGCATATTTGCACAAAACTTGCTCCTGTGGTATGATTGCGCCGCGTTCTTATGGACGCGGATGAACGCGGATTTTGAAGGAGGCACGAATGGCAAAGTGTGATATTTGCGGCAAGGGCGCCCAGTTCGGGCACAATGTGAGCCACTCCAACCGAGCCACCAAGCGTCGCTTTGACGCTAACGTTCATCGGGTGCGCATCACCCTGAGCGGACAAACCCGTCGGCTCTGGGTCTGCACCCGCTGCCTGCGCTCGCTGAATAAGAGCGCTTAGGATAAACCGCAAAGGACGCAAAGAAAAATTTAAAAATATTTGCGCTCTTTGCGTTCTTTGCGGTTAGATTTTTAATGCCGACTCCCGCAGCGCGCGGATTGCCGTCTCTACCCCCACTCCAGCACCATAAATCCCTTTCCCGGCCACCAGCACCCGCGCTCCGGCCCGTACCACCAGCGGCGCCGTCTCCGGATTGATCCCCCCATCCACCTCCAGTTCGGCCGCGCTCCCGGCCTCATCCAGCATCCGCCGCACCTCGGCAATTTTCGGGAGCATCGTCGGGATAAAGACCTGCCCGCTGAACCCAGGATTGACGGTCATTACCAGCACCAGGTCCAGGTCGGTCAACACCTGGCTGATCATCACTGGCGGGGTGGCCGGGTTCAGCGCCACCCCGGCCCGCATCCCCAGCGCGTGAATGGTTTGCAGGACCCGGTGAAGATGCAGGCAGGCCTCCACCTGCACCGTTAGGATGCTGGCGCCGGCGTCAGCGAAGGCCCGCAGATGCCGCTCCGGCCGGACCATCATCAGGTGGACATCCAGCGGTAACCGGGTGACCCGGCGGATTGCCGCCACCACCGGCGGCCCGACGGTAAGGTTGGGCACGAATTGACCGTCCATCACAT
>DAOTWK010000274.1:0-12826 GCA_034435815.1 Anaerolineae bacterium
GGGGCGGGCCTTTTGGCCCGCCCCCGCCCGCTCATTGCTAACAAACGCTTCCCCTATATCCAGAATTCCCCCCTCAGCCCTCTCTGGCTATCCGGCGCAATCCAGACATAGAATGCGCCTGGCTCCACCCCCCGCGTGCCGTCCAAACGGGTGAAGGCCAGTTGCTCGGGGGTCAGCGTGAAAGTCACCCGGCGGGTCTCGCCTGGACGGAGTTCCACGGCCTGGAAGTCCTTCAGTTCCCGTACGGGTCGGGTCAGAGAGCCTACCCGGTCGCGGACGTAGAGTTGCACCACTTCCCGGCCGGGGCGGTCGCCGATGTTGGTGATTTCAGCGCTGATTTCCAGATGGCCGCGCATCACTTCGCCGCTCAGGCGCAGGTTAGCGTACTCAAAGGCCGTATAGGTCAGACCGTAGCCGAAGGGGAACAGGGGCGACGAGGGCAAGTCCACGTACCGGCTCCAGAAACCTCTTTCCGGCCCCAGCGGACGCCCGGAGTTCTTGTGGTTGTAGTAGATGGGCACCTGTCCGGTGGCGCGCGGGAAGGTGACCGGCAGCCGTCCGCCGGGGGAGGCCAAGCCGAAGAGAATCTCTCCCAGTGCCGCCCCGCCTTCTATGCCCGGATGCCAGGCGTAGAGCACAGCCTGCACTTGCGCGACCTCCCGGGCGATCGCCAGCGGCCGTCCGGCGAAGACGACCAGGACCGTTGGGCGGCCCAGCGCAGCGACGGCGGCGACCAGTTCAGCCTGACCCGGCGGCAGTCCCAGGTCGCTCACGTTGGAGTTCTCGCCGGAGCGGGCCGGGTGTTCGCCCACCAGCAGGACAACGGCGTCCGCTTCATACGCCCGGCGGAGGGCCTGGTCGGCCCAGTCGGCGAACCAGAGTTCCACGTCCTTCGGGGCGACCTGGCGCAGCGCCTCGTCCAGAGGGAGGACATCCTCCGCGCGGCCGTCCAGAGCCCAGGTACCAAAGAGTTCGCTCCGGGCGTGGATAAAAGGACCAGCCACCAGAATACGGCGAAAGCCCTGAAGGGGGAGTAGGTTGCCCTCGTTTTTCAGCAACACCATACTCTGACGGGCGAACTGACGGGCCAGTTGGCGGGCCTCCGGGGTGAGTATGTCGCAGGCGACGCGGGAGGGGTCGACGAACGGGCGCTCAAAGAGGCCCGCGCGCTCTTTGACCGCCAGGACGCGACGCACCGCCTCGTCCACTTCCTCAACGGGCACCCGGCCCTCCCGGACGCTCTGGGCCAGCGTATTCAGATAGGCTAAGCCCACCATGTCCATATCCACTCCGGCGTGCAAGGCCAGGCAGGCGGCGTGGGCCTCGTCCTCGGCCACGCCGTGGTAGATCAGTTCGGGGATGGATGTCCAGTCGGAGACAACGAAGCCGTCAAAGTTCCATTCGCCTCGCAGGATGTCCGTCAGCAGATGGCGGTTCGCAGTGGCGGGGGTCCCGTTCAAGTCTACGAAAGCACACATGACCGTCCCGACTCCAGCGCGCACTGCGCTTTCGAAGGGCGGCAGGTAGACATCTCGCAAGGTCGGTTCGGAGATTTCGGCATTTTCGTAGTCCCGGCCGCCCTCGGCGGCACCGTAGCCCGCAAAGTGTTTGGCGCAGGCGACCAGGCGTTCCGGGTGAGACATATCGGGGCCCTGGAAGCCGTGGACCAGCGCCGCCGCCAGGCGCGCGCCCAGGACGGGGTCCTCGCCGTTGCCCTCGGCGATGCGGCCCCAGCGCGGGTCGCGCGCGATATCCAGCATCGGGGCAAAGGTCCACTTGATGCCGGCGGCGGTGGCCTCGCGGGCGGCCATCTCCGCCGCGGCCCGGCTCAGATCAGGGTCAAAGGCAGCGGCCTGGGCCAGCGGAATGGGGAAGACGGTGCGGAAGCCGTGGATGACGTCCCGGGCCAACAGCAGAGGGATGGGAACCCGCGCCTGGAGTGTCAGGCGCTGGAGGTGGTTGGCCCATTCGGCGCGCCGGGCCTCGGAGAACTGCGGCCCGTCCTGAGGGCCGGCATCCAGGATGATGGAGCCGACCCGACCGGCACGCAGCATCTCGGGGTCCAGGTCCGGACCACAACTCATCTGGTTGAGTTGGCCGATTTTCTCTTCCAAGGTCATCTGGGCAAGCAGGTTTTCTACGAAGGTTTTGGACGATGACATAACGGACTCCTTGGGTTGGGTTTGAAAACCACAAAGGGCACGAAGGATGCACAAAGCCTTGACTTTATGTCCTTTGCGGGCCCCTTGTGACCTTTATGATGCCGTCCCGGCCGTGCAGTCGCAGGCGGATGGGGGCTGTCCCGGGGACGGGTTCCGCTCCGAGACATTCCCAGCCGCTGAGCGTCAGTTCGGCGACAAATTCGTCCTGTGCCAGGTGGAAGGTCAGCGAATCAGCGGAGCGCTCCACGCGGCGCACTTCGGCAGTGACGTAGTGGAGGAGGACGCCTTCTGTTGCCTGCCAGTCCAAGGGCAGAATAGCGCCCTGGCGTGCGGGCAGGCGGACCGGATGGCTGCCGAAAAGGGGCTCTCCCTGCCAGGCGACGGTGGTCTCTAAGGGGTCGTCCTGGTAGTTGTTGATGAAAAGAAAGCCACCGCGCTCGCCCTGGCTCAGGCGTACGTCGGCCCAGTCGCTGAGGGTGAAGGCAGGCACGCAGTCCAGTTCCAGCGCCAGACGGTGCAGGATATCCAGGTCCTCCAGGGTGTTCGCCCTCAGCGCTGCGCCGAAGACCAGCGCCTTGCCCTGACCCAATCGGCAGATAAAGCCCACCGTCTCACCGTCCCGGAAGGCGAAGGCCCGGTCAAAGTCGCCGCGATAGGTTTCCACGAAGGAGACGGGCACGTCCGTATAGCCGAAGGCGGCGATGTGGGAGGGGGTGAACGGCGGGTCGCTGTGGACAGCGGCCACGCCGAGGGCATCCCGCAGGAGGATACAGGGGTGGCCGTTTTCATCATACTGGGGCAGACGGCCGATCAGGGCCAGCCGTCCGCCCGCGCGGACGTAGTCGGCCAGTTTCCGCTGGATTGCGGCGTCGCAGTGGTGTTCGCTCATCACCCACAAGGTGGGCGTTTCCTGTGGATCCAGAACAGCCCGGCCCAGTTCCAGGGCGCGGAAGGGGCGGTGCGTCAGTGCCAGGCCGCGGGCGATGAAGTCAAAAAGGATGATCTCGCGCTGGTGGGTAAGGATGCGGGTAGCCTCTTCGGTGGCTGGGGTGTTGACCTCGGTCATAAAGTCGTCCAGCCGGAAGCCGACCGCAGTAACAGTCTGTGGGCGGGCAAGGGTCAGGGCATCGCCATAGGCCGCCAGGACGGCAGACAGGAGCGGGTAGCGGTGGTAATGCCGGCGCAGGCTACCATCTTTGCGCACCGGGTGGCCCCAGTCGTGGCGCCGGACCGGGCTAAGCAGGGGGTGGTTTTCGCCGTCAAAGAAAAGGTAGTGGTTGACTGCGCGCATCCCGACGGAGAGGCTCAGACGGGTATGGAGATCGTAGAGGGAGGTCTGCGCGCCGCTGAAATCCTGGTTGCCGCCGGCCTGGAATTCCATAGAGAAGAGCGGCTGGTCGGGGTTCTGGAGGGCTCGGGTCATCTCGTTGACCAGCAGGAGTTCGTGGAAGTTGCCCTCGCCGATATGGCCGGGGTAGACGTCGGTGGCGGAGAGAAAGCCGGGCAGTTCTATGACCTCAATCAGTTGGGAGAGGCCGATGGGGAAGGTCTTGCCGCCATTGGCGAAGCCGTGGATGTTGACGATGGGCGGCACCTCCAGGCCACAGGCGCGGGCCTGCTCCAGCAGAAAGAGGGCATACTGGCGCAGGTATGTGCGAAAGAAGCGGCGGTAGTCCTCCACGGTACTGGCGGCCTGAGGACTCTGGGGGTCGGTGATGCCCTCGCAGAGAGCGGCGGCCAGGTCGGGGAAGGGGTAGCGCTCTGCCAAGCGGTCGCCGTAAACTTCCCGCAGGTAGTCGGCGAAGCAGGTGAGGGTATGGGGGTTGGTATCCAGGATGTTGCGGACCCAATGCATCATACCCATTTCGTTATCCAGTTGGACGGCGAGAATCCGTCCGCCGCTCGTGACCTGTCGGGGGGCGAGGACCCCGAAGACCGCGCGGTACCAACGGGCGACGCAGGCCAAAAAGTCGGGATGCAGGTAACTGACGATGTTCTGCGGCCGGCCGTGCTGGTCAACGAAGGCCACCTGCGGGTAGCGGGCAAAGACCCAATCGGGGATGCCCTCATTGATGGTCTCGGCCATGATATAGGGGCCGGGGCGGGGGAGAATCCAGAGGCCCATAGACGCGGCCAGGTCCAGGAAACCGGTCAGGTTCCGCAGGGGATGGCTATGGCCGTCAAAGTCAAAGTGGCCCTCTTCGGGTTCGTGCCAGCGCCAGGGGATATAGGTGGCGACGGCGTTGAAGCCGGCCGTTTTAAGCAGTTCCAGGCGGTGCTCCCACGCGTCGGAAGGCGTGCGGAAATAGTGGAATTCGCCGGCCTGGAGGAGAATTGGGCGGTCGTCCAGCCAAAAAAGATTGTCGTGGAAGGTAAAAGTGGGAGTCATGAGCGCGCTTCCTGAGACGGGTGAGTAGACAAATTCAGGCGTTCGGTGAAGCCGAGAGTCTTCAGTGCCTGGCGGATATAGGGGCTTTCGGTGTATACGTTCCAAACCAGACCGGTCAGGTAGTTCTCAATCATCACCAGGGAGAGGCCCTTGTCAATCGCATAGATGGTCCGGCTATACCAGGGGGGCGTGACGTCCAGATTGAGGGCGTCCGTAAAGCCGTATTTCGGATGCCAGACCTGAGGGTGCTCGCAGTAGAGATGCTCCACCAGGGCCAGAGTCTCGTCGGGCAGGAAGGGCAGGCAGGCGACGGCAGCGTAGACCGAGACGGTGCCATCGTGGTGGGGCTCGCCCAAGCAGGGCGGCGCGCCGAAGACGTCGTAGCCGTGGGGGCTGTCGCCTGCGCTAAGGCCCCAGCGGTTCTCGCCGTAGGTCCGGAAGCGATCAGCGTTGGCGATGCAGAAAGCGCGATGGGCAAGGGCCGCCCGTCGGGTGTTCTCAAACCAGTCCACGCCGTCGGGGTCCAGGTATCGGGCGGTATCCAGCCAGGCCTCGGTAAACTGGTAGGCGAAGAGGGTGCCCTGGGGGTTGATGATGATGGGCTGGCCGTTCAGATACCCGACGTCGCGCCGGAAGCCATGATAAAGGCGCCGCGCCAGGTCCGGGCCCAGATGGGGCGCCGCTTGCAAGTACATCATCTTCTGCTCGGCGGCCATGTCCCATTGGCCGATGAAGCCCGGCTTGCCGTGGACGTAATCGCCGTCCGGGTCGGGGTTGTAGGCCATACGAAAAAGAGCCTGACCGTCCTGCTTAAAGACGACGTATTGCCAGTCTATGCGCTCCAGAATCTGCGCAGCCAGTTCGGCGATGGCCGCGTCTTGGTCAAAGTACGCAGCGGCGGTGATGACACCGTTCAAGCAGAGAGCGGTATCAATGGTGCTGTACTCGCATTTGCCGAACCGCCCGGCGGTCTGGATGTGCAGAAAGTGGGCGAAGAAGCCGCGATGGTGGACGGCGTGCTCCAACAGGGTGTGGAGCGTGCCGTATGTCATTCGGCGCGCCTCATGGGGCTCCAGAAGGCCGCGTTCGGCGGCAATCACCCAGGCGGTGAGGGCGAAGCCAGTGGCGGCAATGGAGGCGACGGCAGGCTTCCGACTGGAGTCGGCCGTCAGGCCGAAACCAGGGCTGACCGGGTCTCGGTTGGTGAAGTCCAGGAAGAACCGGATAGAGCCCTGCAGTTCGTCCAGAAGGATGGTTTCGGGTTTCATAAGGGACACGTTTTTTACTGCACGGGCTCTTTGAAAATTTCTTCGCGCTCCCTGCGTCCGCTGCGGTTAGAGAGTATGGAGGATTCTCGGACGACGAGGCGGGCCGGGACGCGCTCGGTGGAGAGGGGGGTTCCCCGGTCCAGGTACTCTATCAGTCCGGCGGCGGCGCGGGCTCCCCAGTCGGTGCGGGAGACATGGACGGTAGTGAGCGGCGGTTGGAGGTAGCGGGCGACGGGGATGTCGTCAAAGCCCACCAGGGCCACGTCCTGGGGGACGCGCAGGCCCCCTTCTCGCAGCGCGTTGAGGAAGCCGATAGCCATCTGGTCGTTGGCGCAGAAGACGGCCTCAGGCAGGTCGCCCGCAGTGATGATGTCCTGCGCAATCCGGTAGCCGGAGGCTTCGGTGAAGTCGCCCTGGTGGAGGCGAACTTCCAGCCCGTGCGCGTGGGCCTCGTCCACGAAAGTCTGCCCACGCTCGAAGTTATCAAAGGAGTCGGTGGCGCCGGCGACGAAGGCCAATTTCCGGGCCCCTTGGCTGTAGAGGTGCTGAAAGACCTGGCGCGTGCCGCCAGGATTGTCTATCAGCAGGGGGAAAATGTAGTCAGATTCCAGGTAGCGGTCAAAGACGACGATGGGGAAGTTTTTCCACGCCAGGCTGACGAGGAGGTCGCTGGGGACTTTGACATCAAAGACAATGGCCGCATCCACCTGACGGTTAGAGAGGATACGGCTGATGGAGCGAGCTTCCGGGCAGACGATGAGTTCATAATCGGTCTGCAGGATGACTTTGTGGATGCCATCCAGGATTTCTTCGTAGAAGAGGCCGCCCAGGGCGGCAATGAAGACGCCGATGGTGTAAGTGCGGCGCTTGCGCAGGTGACGGGCATGGGCGTTCGGATGGTAGTGCAGTTCCTCAGCGGCGGCCAGGACCCGCCGCCGGGTTTCTTCACTGATGTTCCCTTTGCTGTTGAGAACCAGGGAAACGGTGGTGATGCTGACGCCGGCACGCTGGGCAACATCTTTAAGGGTAATCATTTCCCGATTTCCAGTTTCTCCAGACCTTTCAGGATGTAGGGATTGTTCATTGTAATCCGATAGACGGCATCGTTCTGGGCGTTCGCCAGCATCAGCAGGGAGATGCCCTTATCTATGCCGATGACGTCGCTGGCGAACCAGCCCTCGGTCAAATTGAAAGCGTCCTGGAAGCCGTAGGGGCCCTTCAGTTGATCCAGGGTGAAATAGTATACCATAGATTGCCGGGATTGTTCAGGCAGGAACAAGATGGAACCGATAGCACCGGCGGGGGCGACGGTGTCGTCCACCAGATGTTGCCGGTTGTCGTAGCCGGAGGGGGGCGCGCCGTAGCGGCCCTCGTAGCCGCGAGGGCCATCGCAGGCAGTCAGGCCCCAGGCCAGAGGGCCGAGGGTCAGATATTTTTCGTCCATGTTCACTGCGAAGTTGTAGTGCGCCCGCGCCGCCTCCACCGAGTTGGCGAACCAGTCTACGCCCTGGCGGTCCACCAGGCCGCGAAAGTCAATCCAGGCATGGCTGTACTGGTAAGTGAAGAGAGAGCCGAACCAAGAATGGATGAAGGGCTGGCCGTCGCCATAGCGGGCTCGGTGCCGGATGAAGGTGTAGTAGACGGAGGGATCTACCGGATGGGTAGGGGAGCCCGCCGCCAGGACGTAGAGCATCAACTGTTCGGCGTAGAAGTCCCAATGGCCCTCAAAACCTTTCTCGGGGCGGTAGGCCATGTAGAACATGTTGCGCGCGGGGTCCAGAAACCATGGCCACTCTACGGCGGCGTAGATGGCCTGTGCCTTGGCCTGCGTCTCGCCGCCGCAGTAATCGCCCGCAGTCAGGACGCCCATAAGCAGGATGGCGGTATCTATGCTGGAGACTTCGCTCTGCCAGGCCCGCCGTCCGGTCTGCATATCCAGGAAGTGGTAGTAGAAGCCGTGCACGCGGTCCAGGGCCGCCAGGGTGTCCAGGGTTCCGTCTATACGCGCGCAGACCTGCTCGCGGGTGACGTATCCTTTCTCCGCGCCGATGACGTAGGCCGTCAGCCCGAAACCTACGGCGGCGATGCTGGAGATGCCCGGAGAACCGGGGTAGCGATCCCGGATCAGGCCATAGCCAGGACTGCCGGGCATCGTGTTGGCCTGTTCCCAGAAGAAGTTGAAGGCGCCACGCATTTCCCACTCTATGACATCCTCGGCGGGGACGGGCGTAGGGGTGGGGGTAGGAGCGGGCGTCCATGTGGGGGAGGGCGGGGCGGCTGTGGGGGTCAGATCCGGGACGGTCGGCGTCGCCGTCGGAGCCGGCGCGACACAGGCGGCCAGGAGCAGGGTCAGGGATAGGACGCGGACGAGCACAGATAAACGCGGATGAATATCAGGACAAAATCCGCGTTTATCTGCGTTTATCTGTATCTGCATCCGAAAAATTCGCTTATTCACCGGTGATACCCGTCCTTTCTACGGACTCCACGAACCACTTCTGGAGGACGAAATACATGACCAGGAGCGGCAGGATGTTCAGGAAGGTCCCGGCCAATTTGATCGCCTCGTTCAGCCGGTCAAAAATGTTGACCGTGCCAGGCGGGTAGAGGTTCTGGTAGGCCTGGACGAACCGGGAGAGTTGCATCGGCAGGGTCTGGATGCCGCCTTCCAGGAAGATGACGGTCAGGTAGGTCTCGTTCCAGTACCAGACAATGGAGAAGATGAGGGAGACAATGTAAGCGGGAAGGGCGGTGGGCACCGCAATCTGGAAGAAGACGCGGGCCTCGGAGGCGCCGTCTATCCGGGCGGCCTCTTCCAGGACTTTGGGGAGGGAGAGGAAGGTCTGATAGAAGATGAGGATGAAGATGGCGCTGCGGAATCCCTGCCCACCCAGGGCGGGGAGGACGAGGGCCCAGATGCGGCCCAGCAGGCCGAGTTGGCGATACGTAAGCATCTGCGGGATGACGGTGTTCTGCGGCGGGATGATGAAGGTGGCCAGAATCAGGACGAAGAGCAGGGACTTGCCCGGAAAGCGGTAGCGGGCCAACCCGTAGCCGACGATGGAACAGACCACCGTCTGCAAAACGGAGGGCACGACGCTGACCAGGACGGAGGCCAGCAGGGTGGAGGGGTAGTTGAGCACCCGGAAGGCCCGGACATAGTTGCCGAAGTACAACTCGGTGGGGACCCACTGTACCATAGGGTTGAGCAGGTCGGTAGGGCTCTTCAGGCTGGTGATGAGCATAAAGAGAAGCGGGTAGAGATAGACGAAGCCGATAGCGATCAGGAGGGCGTAAACCAGGACGATGAAAATCAGCCCGTAGTGGGCGCGGGTGCCCAGCAGGAGGCCGCGAACCCGGTCCCGGTACACCGGCCATTGGGCGAATAGGTTCTGGAGACGGGCCTTCCACTCAGAAGAAAGGGTTTTCGTCAATGAATGAACGGCCATAGGTCACACCTTTGCCGCGCGCGAGCGGAGTGCCAGGTAAACAATCAGCAGGATGAGAACCAGCGCAGCGAAGTACAGGAAGGACATCGCACTGGCATAGCCGATGCCGCCTTTGATATCGTAGGTCTGGGTGTAGATGTAGCGTACGAGTCTGTTTTCGGAAAAGTGAGAAAGGGTGATGACGGTATAGACCGCCACCACGATGTTGGTGGCGGAGAGGGAGGGCAGGGTGATTTTCCAGAAGGACTCCCAGGACGAGGCGCCGTCTATGGCGGCGGCCTCATAGAGGCTGCGGTCTATCTTCTGGAGGCTGGCCAGGTAGATGAGAATCTGTACGCCGGAGAACCATAAGATAAGGATAAAAGACGTCATCAAGTACTCGGCGGGGTTGCGCAGAGCGCGGGGCAACTGGGCCAGGAATTCCAGCACCAGGGGCGACTGGGCAATCTGGGGAACGGTGGTGGCGCCCTGGGAGACCAGTTCCCGGATGACCGGCCCGCTGGTGATGACGACGGGCAGGAAGAAAACGGTGCGGAAGATGCCCTTAAGAGGCAGTTTCAGGTTGAGGAAAAGGGCGATGATGAGGGAAAAAATCATAATAATCGGCACTGAGACGAGGGTCTCCACGGTGTATCCGATCACCAGTTCCACGAAGGTGGGGTCGGTGAAAAGGGCGTGGGTGTAGTTCTGCCAGCGGACGAAGGTCTGCTCCACGCCGGTGGCCGAGACGATGACATGGTTCAAACTGTAGCGGAAGGTCTCCACCAGGGGGATGAGGGTGAAAAGAATGAAGCCGACGATCCAGGGGGCGACAAAACCGTAGCCCTGGAGGGCCTGCCGGGTCCGGTAGGAGAGGGAAACCGGAGGACGGGAGGGTGCTTTCATGGCGTCACCTCTTTGAGAACGGCATCCCGCGCCGGGATGGTGAGGCCGTAGAGTTGGACGGGGGTCTCGTTGTAGTTGACCAGGATTTGCCGACCGTTGTCGTAGGTAGTGGCAAAGACACCCGGCGCAACCTGCTCATGGGCGATGATACTGGCACCCTGGACGGGGGCCAGAAGTCCGTTCAGCCAGGTATACCCTTCCTCAATTTCCTTTTCTAACTGGCGATAGGCAGAGACATAAATCCAGTTGGAGCGAGTCTTCAGAATGCGGGCGGTCTCTTCATAGGTCAGGAAGAACGAGGGATAGACGCCGTACTCGGCGTGCCGCAGAAGGTCGCTGCGCACGTCTGGGGAGAAGTTCAACGCCTCGCCGTAGTAGGGAACGTAGCCGGAGAGGACGATGGGCAGAAACGGCACCGTCTCAGCGGTGAAGATGTAACCGTTATCGGTGATGGGGAGGTCGTAGATGGCGCGGGCGTAGGCGAAGAGATAGTCATTGGGCCGGTAGAGGGCCAGCGGGACAGGCGAACCGTCCAGCAAAGCCCGGTAGGCGATGATGGCCTCTTCCCGGTTGAGTGGGGAGGTCCGGCGGAAGTCGGAATAGAGCGTGTCGCTGAGGCCATCCAGTGCCAAACCGATCCCGCTTTCATCTTTCAGGCTGTGGACGAGGGCGGCGAAGCGGGATTGGAGGGCCTGGAGGTTGAAGTAGAAATTGGGTTTGCCGCGCCGGTGGCCCCAGAGGTAATCGCCGGTGATCGCCATAGCCAGGTCGTAGCGGGAGAAAGAGCGCGGTTCCTCCCGCAGGGCGGCGGTGGGGTCCAGATAGAGCGCAAAGGTCCCGCCGCGACGGGCGACCTCTTCGGCCATTCTCCGCAGGTCGGCCCGGCTTCCCAGGGCCTGCTCCAACCGCAGACGGGTGGGGAAGGCCGCCGACGCGCCGCCTGGCGGCCAGCCATAGTAGACCACCTGCGGGTTCTGCACATCCAGTTCGTCCAGGATTTCTTTCATCTGGGCGAGAGTGGTCATCGGGATCACCCGGTTCCAGAAGAGGACCCGCTCTCGCTCCGCGCCCAGAAACTCCAGGCGGATGCCGATATTTCCGACGGGCATTTCCTGACGGCGGAGCAGTCCCGTCTCCAGCAGGTACTGCTGGTAATTGCGGGCCATACCGACGTAGTTGGCCTCCGGGCCGGCCAGAAAGCGGTAGTGCAGGACGATGTCAAAGCGGTTGGTCTGTGGCTGGACGACGGTCACACCGTCGCCGGAGCGGCTGGTGCGCTGGAAGTAACTCTCGTTGTAGATGAAGGCGTTGTAGAGAAAGTTAAAGTTGGTGATGATCCCGGCGGGATGGGCCTGGATTTCAGCGTAAGAAGCGCCTTTCTCCAGGACGGCCAGATAGGCGTTGGGTCCGGCCGTATGAACCATGCCGATGACCGGAACAGAGATGGGATACGGGCGCCGGAGGGTGGGGTCAAAGGGCACAGAGGCGATCATACCCAGGTCGGGGCCGTAGTAGCGGCCGTAGTGCATATTCTTGGCCCGGGTCTGAGCGGCAAAGCGGATCAGGCTCCCGCACCCGTCCGGGATGAACATATAGCCGGGGGTCTGCTCACCGCGCGTCGCGCCGAACCAGGGATAGAGGTGGAGGAGACCCAGCCGGAACTCGCCCTCTTCCCGGATGCTTTCAAAGGGCACGTCTACCCGCACGCCGGTCTCTTCCAGCACGAGCCGCAGTCCCACGGAGATGCCAATTTCAGTGAAGGTGACCTGGGCCTGGATGCCCTGCTCTATGGGCTGAATTTCTGTGGTGTGCTCTGCGTTCGCGATGGACGCACGCTTGACGTTGGCCCTCTGGTCCAGATAGTCCACACTGAAACCGCTCTGGGCGAAGGCGGTCCATGGTTTGTTCAGACGATCGCCCGGCGCTCGTTCGTCCAGATTGGAATGCCAGATGTACCCGTTGCGTTTGTCCACAACCTTGAAAGCCAGGGTTTCCAGGTTAACGTACAGCCGGAAGGTCCCGTTTTCGGCCACCAGTTGGTAGGTCTCCGGGATGGTGTCCGGGCGGGGCGCGGCGTGCGCGGGAAAGACCACGAAGGACATAAAGGATACTACCAAGGTCACAAGGAGGAGGATCCTGAGCCCGTCGTACCCTTTGTGGGTCTTTCGTAACCTTTGTGATGAAACCCTCATCAGCATCTCAACCTCGTGGCGGATTTTCTGTGGGCTGGTCAGCCTCCCTGGGCTGTCGGTTAGGTCGCTTGACTTCGTTCGCAGCAGGGGCGGCCCGCACCGCCCTCAGCATCCGTGAAGACGAACGCCAGGCTGGAGGCCCAGGGAGGCCGATTTCCAATCGGCGCTTATCCTCGCAGCCGGATTTCCCGCAGAATGGTCATCACGAAGTCCGACAACTGGAAGAACAGCACGTATAGAATGTAGCCCGTCAACAACATTATGGCTATGGCGAACAGGGTGGTCAGGATGTTGCGGACTGTCTCGCCGAAGGAGTAGTTGTGGATTTCCTTGACCATAATGAAAAGCATCAGGCCGGTCCAGCCCCATATCAGATTGATGGAGAAAGTGTACAGGAAGACCTCGTTGGCGCTCAGCAGGTTGGAGAGCAGCGCGATCGGCAGGGCGAAGAGGGCGTAGGGGAAAAGAGCATAGGCAGTGC
>DAOTWK010000275.1:0-7152 GCA_034435815.1 Anaerolineae bacterium
AGGGAGGGGGCTCTGTGACCCGTACCTCCCATAGCGGGAGCAACCTGCCGGCGGGCAGGGCCCGCCCGTGCTCGTAGACGGGTAGGGCACCGCCGCTCGTCGGGTCGTAAACGGCGATACCGATTTCGTACACCCCAGGCGGGGCATCCGTCGCCAGGGGCATCCGCCGGTGATCTGCCCAGACCTCCCCCGGCTCTAGGTTCAACGGAAGGTCAACCTGGGCAATCTTGTACCCGCCGTCCCGCAGGACCTGTACTGAGGCGGAACGGGGGCCGGGAAACGGCCTCAGCGCCCGCCAGTAGAGGGTCAGGTCCAGTTCCTCGCCCGGCGCCAGGACGGCCCGCTCCAGTCGGTAGCCGACCAGCGCGACCTCATGCCCCCAGCGATAGTCCAGCACCGGCCCGGAATGCGGAACGGTAACCACCGGGCCCCGGAAATGGAACGTATCCCCCAGCCGCCAGTCCTTATTATACACCGGCAGCCGTTCTGTGAAAGTCGTCAGGCCCACTGCCAGCGTGCCCACCGTCGTCGTCGGGACGGTCTCCCGCACGGGCAGGGGGTAGCGGTCGCAAAAGGCAACTCCCGGGGGCCAGAGGGACGTCGGGAAAGTCCCCAGGCCGGGGTGGGTGACTTTCTGCCCCGCCGTCAGCCCCTCCGCCGTCAGCAGGGAGAGGGAAACGAAGTAGTCGGCCGGGATCGGTCGGTTCGTATGCCAGCAGAGGGTGACCCAGAGGGTCTGGCCCGGGCGGACCTCCTCCGCCTCCACCCGGTAGCCCAGCAGACGGATCCCTTCTCCAAAGCGGACTTCCGTCTGCTGTGAAACGCTTTTCTCCACCTCCACTATCGTCTGCGGCGCGGGGAGGGCGTAGGCGGGCCGGATGACCCCGAAGGGGAGCCACAAGGCCAGAGCCAGCAGGAGCCCGCCCAGGGCCGGGAAGAGCCACCGGCGCGCCCGCGCGGGGACCAGTTGCGCCCATCCCAGGGCCAGCAGAGCCGCATGCGCGCCGACGGCCGGGTAGAGCAGCCGCCCCTGGGAGCCGCCGGTGGTCAGCGTCCAGCGCACCAGCCCCACCGCGACAATCAGCGCCCAGAGGACCAGATAACCCATCCGGCCCAGCGCGTCCTTGTCCCTCCGGCGCACCGCGCGCGCCACAAAGAGGACCAGCCCGGCAAGCCCGAGGGCCGTCAGCAGGCCGTAGACCCGATAGACCCACCCCGGCGCAGCCAGGTTGAACCAGCCAAAGACAGCCCAGTAAGACATCCAGACCAGCCGGGCCTCGGTCTGGAAAAAGTCCATCAGGCCGAACCCGGGCTCGCGGCGGCCCACCAGCGGGAGCATGGCCGCCAGGCCCGTGGGGTCGCCGTAGAGGTGCCAGTTCCGCCCGTACCACCACCCGCAGACCGCCAGCGCGACCCCGAACACCAGCAGGCCGCCCCGGAGGAGCAGAGATACATCCCGACGACGCCCGGCCGTCCAGGCCAGCATCAGCGCGGCGAAGGGCCAGAGGAGCAGGCCGCTCAGTTTGGTCAGCGCGGCCGCGCCCAGGAGCAGGCCGGCCTCACCCCACCCCCGCTGCCTTCGGCGGCCCCCCCTCCCGCAGGGGGAGGGATGAGGAGCCAGCACCACCAGTGTCCAGGTGGCGATACAGGCCGCCAGCGCGTCGTTGTTCACCAGGCCGGAGGTAAAGAGAAAGCCCGGGGTCAGGGCAACAGCCATCGCCGCCCCTGCCGCCACCCCCTCCTCCTGCGGGAACAACTTCCGCGCCAGCCGGTAGGTCCCCCAGACCGTCCCGGCGCCAAAAAGGACGGAGAGCAGGCGGGCCAGGCGAATCGCCAGCGCCGCCCCCCGGTACGGAAACCGCTCGGCATCTGTGTGGATGTAGTGGTTCTGGTTATCCTGATGCCCGATAGGCAGGAGCGTAGGGAACGGGTTCTCCCGTTCGTAGAGCGCGGGCAGGTCCTCCTGGGGCACCCAACGGGTCAGGGCCGCCGCCAGTAGGTAGTAGAGGGGCGGCTGGCTGGCCTCCTGCCGGGCCAGGTGCGGGTACCGGTCCGGCGGCTGGCGGGGCAACCCCTTTCCCTCCGCGATGTGCCAGACGTAGGCATAATGCCAGGACTCATCGTTCCCCTCAAAAAGGGGGACGGTGAGGCTGTAGAGCAAAGCCAGAAACGCGAAGAGTAAAACGTAAAACGCGGGGCGGGGAGGGTTCATGGGACGGTGATCGTGCTGACCAGCAGGGAGTTCCATTCGGAAAGGGCGATGCTTTCTCCTCGCACAATGCGCGGCGGATAGCGTTGCTGGGTCTCCGGATCCCACCACCCCACTTCCAACCGGTACTCCCCAGGCGGGGCATCGGGCGCTACTCGGAAGGTGTACGTATCCCGATAGAGGCCACCCGGGCGCCACCAGTTGATGCCCATCTGCTTATCCTCCTGCCCCCAGAGAGGGGTGCCGGTGGCCGGATTGACCGTCGGTCCGATGAGGTGGACAAAACTGTTGGCCGCGCGCTCCACCGGATGAGGGATTTCCCACCAGAAGGTGACGGAGACCTCCTCACCCGGCGCAGCATGGCTGGAGGAGACGGTGTACCCGCAGAGGTGCAGGGTCTCCCCAAACCAGACGTCCACCTGGACCTGCGCGCCGTGAATGGACTCACAGGTGGAGTTATGGCGCAGAAAAGTGGTGTACGGGTCCAACCAGAAAGTCTTCAGCGCCGCCAGTCCGACCAGCAACCCCGCCACCCACCAGCGAGGTTTTATATAGCAGGTAGCACAAAATGTATTTTGTACAGGATGTCGCCATAACAGAGCCAGGGCCAGCAGGGTCACCGCCGTTATGCCGCTCACCCAATCCCCCACCCGCTGGGCCGTTGTGCCTTCATACTTCAGTAGGACGATGTGCCGTCCCTCGGGAACTTCCATTAAAACATATCCACTCCCTTCGGCGGGCTGCAGGGGCTTCCGCTCACCGTCCAGGTACCCCACCCAGCCGGGGAAGTAGAGAGCGTGGAACGCGCCCTGGAAGGCCATCGGGGTCTCCAGTTCCACTTCCAGGTATCCCGTCCGCCGCTCCCAGCGGAGGACCCATCCCCCCTCAGGAAGGTTGGAGACAGGCGACTGAGCGATGCGCTCCGCCTCGTCTGGGGTGAAGGGGATGGTCCGCCAGCGGGGGAGCAGTTCCCGGAAGTAACTCAGGTCTGGGAAGCCCGAGCGGAGGGTGAATTCCCGCACCTCGGCCACGGTGGGGTCGCGCGGGACGTCGGCGTGGCGGGTGAGAAGGGACGGGTAGAGAGAGGGAAGCGCGATTCCCACGCCGAGGATCACCGTCAGCGCGGCCAGAGGGCCGACCCAGCGGCGTGGGACGGCGGTGAGCAGGAATCCGGCGGCAAGCGCCATCACCAGGCCCATAGAGGCCAGGAGCCGCCAGCGGAAGTTCAGATACTGCATCACCCCCAGGGGGGTCACCGCGGCCCAGACGGGGGTGGCGGAAGCGGTCTGCATCCAGAGGGCAAACACTCCCCAGAGGGCCAGCCCTCCGGCCAGAACCGCTTCGGCCTGTCGCCTGCGCCGGGCCAGCAGTGGCGCCGCCACCAGCGTTATGGGGATAAGAAACGCCGGAAGCGGCCCCAGGGTCTGCCCGGTGTCGTTATTGGCAAGGCCGGCATCAAAGACCAGAGGCCAGGCGAAGAACTCAGAAAGGCGCATCACTCCCGTCGTCGGCGAGGCCCACGACCGGTCGGTCGCGTTCTCCAGTTGCACCGCCGACCGTTCGGCCATAAAGGGGAGCAGGAAGAACGCCGCCAGCAGAAGCCCGACGACCAGAGCCAGCGCGGTCAGCCCGAAGCCGACTCGGCCGGCGCGGAGGGTGATGAAAAGCCACCCCAGGAGCAGAACTGGCAGGGCCAGCAGCGCGCCGGCATTATGAGTAAGGATGAGGGCCGCCCAGGCAATGGAAGCCAGCGCCAGGCGGAGCCCGGAGGGGCGCTCTGCCAGAGTCAGCAGTCCCCACAGCACCCAGGGGTAGAAGGCAATGGCCACCCCCTGAGGCGAGCCGCGCTCAAAGAGTTCGCGCAGAAGATAGGGCGAGTAGGTATAAAGGGCAGCAACAGCCAGCGCGACGTCGGCCCGGCGGAAGAGGAGCAGCCCCAGGCCGAAGGCACCGAGGGCCGCTGCCACAAAAGTCAGCGCCACCACCAGACGCCAGGTGAGAGCAAAGGAGATGCCGACAGCGTGAAAGGCCGTCATCAGAAAATAGATGAGGGGGTAATAAAAGACAAAAAGGGGTCCGCCCAGGCCGCCGTTGATGCCGGGGACCCAGCGCGGATAGAGCCAGCCGTCGGCCTGCGCGGCGGCGAAGACGACCGCGCGGTAGACGTGAAAGAGCGCTGCGTCCACCGCGTGCTCCTCAATGGGGTTCACTACCGCCGGCAGGGCCGCAAACAGCGGCAGCAGAAGCGCCAGCGCCCAGGAAAACACCCGTCCGTCCAATCTCCCGCAACAGACCCGCTGTTTCTTCGCCTCCCCCATTACTCTAACAGCGACCTCTCCAGATTCGGAGTGAATTTTAGCACTCCCACAATGGGAGTGCTAAAATTCACCATTTCATGCTACCATGCGCAGGGGAATCTGTCAAGAAATAAAACACACCCCTTGCCATGTTTTCGGCCCTGGATACAATTGAGAATGGCCCTGAATCTCCCCCAGGAGGTCCGTCATGCCCGAAACCCGCCGTATCCAGAATGCTTATGGTTACCTGGACGAGGAGACCGGTGAGTACGTTATCACCCGGCCCGATACCCCGACCCCGTGGATGAACTACATCGGCGAGGGGCGGTATGGGGGTATCGTCTCCAATACTGGCGGCGGTTATTCCTTTGATCGGGACCCCAAATACCGCCGCGTCACCCGTTACCGCTACAATGCCATTCCCGCCGACCAGCCGGGGCGCTACATCTATCTGCGGGATATGGAGACGGGGGACTATTGGAGCCCTACTTGGCAACCTGTCCCCGAGCGCGCTCTGGACGGGTACGAGTGTCGTCACGGGCCCGGCTACACCTGTATCCGCAGCGAGTACGGCGGCGTCGCTGCCGAAATCCTCTACTTCGTCCCTCCCGCGGCCTTCTTTCCCTTCCCCGGCGAAATCTGGGTCCTGAAAGTCCGAAACCGAACAGGCCGGACGCGCTACCTGCGCTCCTTCTCCTATGCCGAGTTCTCCTACTGGGGCGCGGAAATAGACCTGCACAACCTGGATTGGGGCCAGCACATCCTCCAGAGTCGTTTTCAGGACGGCATCACTTACACCGCCACCCGGTTCCGTCCGACCACTACGTTCTTCGCCAGCAACGTCGCACCAGCGGGATTTGATACGGACCGCGAAGTCTTCGTTGGCCGGTACCGTAGCCTCTCCAACCCTATTGTCGTAGTGACCGGCGAACCGCAGAACAGCCTGGCGCCGCGCGGAAACAACATCGGCTCCCTCTGCCACGACCTGACCCTGCAGCCCGGCGAGGAGCAGACGCTCATCTACCTCCTGGGCGTGACCGACGAGCCGGAAACCATCCTCGGGCTGGTAGAGAAGTACCGTCGGCCGGAAAACGTAGAGGCGGCCTTTGAGGCCCTCCGGGCGGACTGGCAGGAATATCTGGGCAAATTCCAGGTGGAAACCCCCGACCCGGAGATGAATGCGATGCTCAACGGGTGGAACCAGATTCAGTGCCGGGCTACACTGTTCTGGTCCCGCTTTGTCTCCGCCTACGAGACCGGCCTGGGGCGGGGCATGGGGACGCGCGATTCGGCCCAGGACTCGCTGGCGACAGCCCACAACGCTCCCGGGCGGGTGCGGGAGACACTCACCATGCTCTGGAAATTGCAGTTTCAGGACGGCCACACCTGGCATCAGGTCTTCCCGCTCACCGGAGAGGGTGGTCCTGGGCTGGCGGCGGAGTTCCCCGAATGGCCTCAGTGGTTCTGCGACGACCACCTCTGGCTCATCCTGGCGACGGTGGCCTACCTGCGGGAGACCGGCGACTTCGCTTACTTGGAGACCCGTCTCCCCTACCAGGACGGCGGCGAGGATACCATCTGGGGGCACATCCTGCGCGCGGTGGAGTTCACGCTGAACCATCGGGGCCCGCATGGTCTGCCCCGCCTGGGCTTCGCCGATTGGGACGACACGATGAACCTGGACCACGGCTCCGGCAAGGCCGAGTCGGTCATGGCGGCCCAGCAGTTCTGCCGTGTGGCCCTAGACCTGGCAGACCTCTGTGACGCGCTGGGCAAGACCGAAGACGCGGCGCGGTTCCGCGCGTTGAAAGAAGAAATGGCCCGCGTCATCAACGAAGTGGCATGGGACGGCGAATGGTACGCCCGGGCGTTTGACGATGAAGGCAGACCGGTCGGAGTGAAGGGCGAACCGTACCACAAAATTGGCCTGAACACTCAGACCTGGGCTGTCATCGGTGAATGTGCGCCGCGGGAGCGGGCCGAGCGAGCGATGGAGAGCGCACACGAGAAACTGAACACCCCCTTCGGGCTGGCGATTCTCTGGCCCCCTTACGAACGGGGAGACGAGCGGGTACGGGGCACCACGACTTACCCGCCCGGCGCTAAGGAGAACGGCGGCATTTTCTGCCACACCAACCCCTGGGCGGTCATCGCAGCGGCCCAACTGGGGTGGGTAGATCGGGCGTACCAGTACTACCGCCAGATGATGCCGCTGGCCCGACAGGATAACGACCGGTATCAGGTAGAGCCCTATGTCTATTGCGGCAACATCGCCGGCCCCACCCATCCCCAGTTCGGCTACGGACGGAATGCCTGGCTGACCGGGACGGCTTCTTGGATGTTCGTGGCGGCGACGCAGTGGATTCTGGGCATCCGCCCCACCTTCTGGGGCCTCCAGATTGCTCCCGCGATTCCCTCCTCATGGCCCGGATTCCGCGCCCGCCGGGTCTTCCGGGGCGTGACCTACCACATTCAGGTAGAACGGCAGGGGCCAAGCAACACTGCCCGGCTGGAAGTGGACGGCAGGTCCATAGAGGGCAACATTGTCCCCCTTCCTCCTGAGGGGCAGCACGAGGTGCACGTGCGGGTTGTGATAAAATAGAGGCTGTAAAGAAAACGGGTTTTTGCGGCGGCGGCCTTCGGCCG
>DAOTWK010000276.1:0-5468 GCA_034435815.1 Anaerolineae bacterium
TGAGCCGGGAGATGGCGCAGGACCCGGAGTTGAAGGACGTGCCGGTGATTATGGTGACCTCGCTCACCGGGGCGCGGGCGCAGATGGCTTTGCCGTCGGACGAGTACATCCCGGTGGACGAGTGGATCCACAAGCCGATAGACCCGGACCAGCTGCTGGCGCGGATAGAAGAGATGCTGCAGAAGAAGTCGTAGCGCCTGCGGTTCGGGCGGGAAAAAAGAGCGCCAGGTATCGGATACCAGGCGCTCTTTTGGGGGCTTTGGGCTGAGGTTGCGGCGGCGGCCTTTGGCTGCCGCCGCAACCTCTTCTATGGAGAAGCGGGCAACCGGAAGACAAAACGGCTGCCCCGCCCCACCTCGGATTCCAACGCAATGCTCCCCCCATGCCCCTCCACAATCTGTTTGACCAGCGGGAGCCCCAATCCGGTCCCGCGCGGGGCGACCTCTTTGGCCTGAGGGGTCCGGTAGAACTCCTCAAAGATGCGCTCCCGGTCCTGAGGAGCGATGCCGATGCCGGTATCTTCCACTACGCCGATAGCCCACCCGTCCCGTTCCTCCAGAACGACCTGCACCCGGCCTCCCGCTGGAGTGTACTTGACCGCGTTGGAGATGAGGTTGCTCCACACCTGGGCCATCTGGTCGGGGTCAGCCTGCACTACCGGACGCCCGCGAACCTCCATAACCCAGGCCAGTCCTTTGGCCTCCGCCTCCTTCTGGAAGAGCGAGGAGACCTTTTCCAGAACGTCCGCCAGAGAGACGGGCTCTCGCTTCTCCAACCCCTTCCCGCTTTTGGCCGCTGCCAGTTTCAATAGGTCGTCCACCAGGTCCAGCAGTTCCTGTACCCGCTGGACGGCCCGCCCCAGCACCTCCTGCTGCTCCTCAGGGGGAATGTACCCCTTGAGAATGGCCAGCAGGAAACTCTGGAGCGCGTTCAGAGGCGCACGCAATTCGTGGGCCACCGTCAGCATGAAGGTCGTCTTAAAACGGTCCAGCCGCTCCAGTTCCTCTTTGGCCCGCGCCAGTTCCCGCGCCTCCTCTTCAATCTTCTGGAGACGCCGGGCCTCCAGGGTGAGCCGTCGCCGCTCCAGCCCCTGGGCCACCGTCATCCGCAGGACGTCGGCAGTGAAGGGCTTGGAGAGAAAGTCGTAGGCACCGGACCGGATGGCCTGCACGGCCAACTCCACGGTGGCGTAGCCGGTGATGACCACACAGACGACGTCGGGGTCCTTCTCCAGTAGAGGTTTCAGGAGGTCCACCCCGCGCATATCAGGCAGGACCACGTCTATCAGGACCAGGTCAAAATTTCCCTCCTGGAAGCGACGAAGCCCCTCCCGTCCGCTGGCGGCGGTCTCCACAACGTACCCTTCTGGCTCCAGGGCCCGCCGACAGCCGGCGCGGATGCCCTCCTCGTCGTCAATCACCAGAATGCGCGGCGGCTCGTTCAAGCATCACCTCCGAAAACGTGCCAGACACTTCGGAAGTGCCTGGCACGTTCCCTGTGCAGTCCTCACCCGATCACTTCTCCCTGGGACACGATGGGCCGCTCTGCCTCCCCCACCCATCGCGTGGGTAGAAGGATGGTGAAGGTTGTCCCCTTCCCGACTTCGCTCTGGACGGTAATCTGCCCTCGGTGCATCTTGACGATTCCGTAGACGATGGAAAGGCCCAGCCCTGTCCCTTTCCCCGGCGGTTTGGTAGTAAAGAAGGGGGTGAAGAGTTTGTCCATATGCTCTTCCGGGATGCCGCATCCGGTATCGGCGATGGAGATTTCCACCTGACCGTTCAACCAACGGGTGGTGATGGTGATCGTTCCCGGTTCCTCCATCGCCTCCGCCGCGTTGTTGAGCAGGTTGACGAAGACCTGCTGCAATTGGGCGGGGTCGGCCTGGATGATGCGGACCCGGGGGTCGTAGTTCCGGACGATCTCCAACTCTGCGAAGGTCAGCTGATGCCGGACGCTCTCTACCGACTGGTCCAGCAGGGCGTGGAGGTCGGTATCCTGGGCCAGCACCTCCTGCTGACGGGCGAAGTTCAGCAGGTCTGCGACAATCTTCTTGGCCCGGTTGGCCTCTTTCAGAATCATCTGCAAGTCGCTCCGACGGGAGTCATCGGGCGGGAGTTCCCGGTAGAGCGCATCGGCGAAGAGCATGATGGTACCCAGGGGGTTGTTCAATTCGTGGGCCACACCCGCCGCCAGTTGCCCCATAGAGGCCAGTTTCTCTTTGTGGAGCAGTTCCTGTTGAGTACGATGGAGTATCTCGGCCATACTGTTAAAGGAACGGCCCAGCATCGCCAGTTCGCCATTGCCGTAGGTCTGCACCCGGACAGCCATATCCCCCGCTGCCAGGCGCTGATGGGCCTCCACCAGGTCGGAGATGGGGCGGGTGATGACATACCCGATGGGGACGGCAATCACCCCCGCCAACAGGATACAGACGATGGCGATGAGCGCGACGCGCTGGTTGAAGGATTGGACCAATCCCCGGAACGCGGTCTCGCGTGCCCCGACGTAGAGGATGCCCACCACATTGCCTTTGTGGTCCCATAGCGGCTCGTAGCGAGTGATGTACCATTCTTTGACGACAAAGGCGCGGCCGATGTATTCCCTCTCCTCTTCCAGCACAACCTGACGGACGGCTTGAGAGAGACGGGTGCCGATGGCCCGCCGTCCCGCCTCATCGGTCACGTTGGTGGAGACCCGCAGGTCGCCCAGGAAGATGGTGACAGTGTCTATCCCAGCGACCTCTTTGATGCGGTCCACCAGGGTATAGTCATTGTTGAACATGTAGGCGGAGAGGACGACACCAATCAACTGCCCTGAATCATCCCGCAGGGGGGAGACGCCTACCAGCGCCAGTCCTGCGGTCCCCTCGCGGGGGTCAAAGGGCTCCGGCGCGGCCAGGGGAGTTTCCAGCAGAGGGATGAAGGCCTGGCGGTCCAGTCCGACCTGGGCCAGGTACTCTTTGGGGAGAATCTCCGTGGCGGCTTGGGGCTCGCCCGTCTCCAGCACAGTGCGGACAATGGGCAGGTCGCCGAAGTAGCCTTTGGTAAGGGCCGAAGAGAGCATCCCATTAGGCCAAAGGACTTTGCCGGTCACCATATTGCCGTCGGCGTCCAGGATGGCAATCAGGTGGGTGCCGCCCAGAGCCAGGACGATGATTTTGTTGGTGATCTGCCGGTCAATAATCTGGATGGCCTGGAGGTCCTTTCTGGCTGCGGCGGAAAAGTTCTCCACCACCCATTGGTCCAGCGCCAGCCGATGGCTGATGGCAGCGACCTCGTCCAGTTTGAGGTTGTAGAAGGTCTCCGCCAGTTTCATATCCCGCGCCACTCGCTCCGCCTCGGCGGCAACCAGATATTCGTTGATAACACGGGAGACGACCAGCGCGTTCAGTCCCACCGTCAGCGCAGCGACCAGCGCAAAAGAGAGCGTCAACACAGTTCGCAGTCGTCCACCCAGAAGCCGCAACAAAAACGAGCCCATTTTTCTCCTTAACCGCGAAGAGCGTGGAGGATGTAGAGATCAGGTCGCAGGTCGCAAGATATAATTTTGATTCTCTGTGCTCTCTCGTCCTCTGCGGTGAAAATCATCCCAGGGGTAGGGCGAAGCGGAACGTGCTGCCCCGCCCCACCTCGGATTCCACCTCAACGGTTCCCTCGTACATTTCCACTACTTGCCGAACGATGGAGAGGCCCAGGCCGGTGCCGGTCTCCTGCATGCGCCTCCCTTCCTCAGTCCGATAGAACTCCTCAAAGATGCGGGGGATTTCGTCGGCGGGGATGCCAATACCGGTATCGGAGACGGCACCAACCGCCACGCCCCGCTCCGGGTCCGCCCACAGCGAGATGGTCACCCGACCGCCGGGGGGAGTGTAGCGGATGGCGTTATCTATCAGGTGCGTCCAGAGCGCCTTCATGTGGTCCGGGTTGGCCCGCACTCGGGGGGAATCCCGTACGTCCACTTGCAGCACAACTCCCCGTCGGTCGGCGCGGGGCTTCAGGGTCGCCAGCACCCCTTCCAGTCCTTCTTCCAGGGAGACGGCCTCCGCCCGGCTGAGGCCGATGCCCTCCTTGAGGTGGGCCAGGAGCAGGAGGTCGTCCAGGGTCGCCAGCAACTCCCCGGCCCGCATCTCGGCTCGTTCCAGCATCCCTGGTTGCTCCTCCGGAGGGATGTAGCCTTTGCGGATCAACTGGATAGTGTTCTGCAGGACCGCCACGGGTGCCCGCAGGATGTGGACCAGGGTGAGCATGAAGCGGCCCTCCACCGCTTCCAGTTTCTGGAGTTCCGCTTTGGCACGGGCCAGTTCCCGGGCCTCCTCCTCCAATGCTCGGAGCCGCTCCGCTTCTTTGCACAACGTGCGCCGCTCCAGTTCGCGGTTGATGACCTGGAGAAGCATGTCAGCGGAGAAGGGCTTGGCGATGAAGTCGTGGGCCCCCTCGCGGATGGCCTGGATGGCCAATTCCACGGTGGCGTAGCCGGTGATGACGATGCAGATCAGGTCCGAGTCTATCTGGCGGGCCCGGCGGAGAACCTCTATGCCGCTTATGCCGGGCATCATAATATCCAGGAGGAGGACGTCGTAGCAGGACTCCCGGAGTTTGCGCAGGCCCACAGAGCCGTTCTCTGCCACGTCCACCTCAAACCCGTGGGGGGCCAGCACCCGTCGGCATCCCTCTCGGATGCCCAGTTCATCATCTACGACCAGGATGCGGATAGGGGTGTTCATTGGGGTGATCCTCTGCCGCTGACAACAGAGACGCTTTCTGTCGTTATAGCATGACGGTGCCCGATTGTCAATCTGGTAGAGATCTGCCGGATTTGCAGCAAGATCCTACAGCCGGGGTAGAACGACACCCTGCTGAGCCTGGTACTTGCCTTTCTTATCAGCGTAGGAGATTTCGCACTCTTCGTCAGCCTCAAAGAAGAGCACCTGGGCGATCCCTTCCCCGGCGTAAATTTTGGCCGGCAGCGGGGTGGTGTTGGAGATTTCCAGCGTGACGTATCCCTCCCACTCTGGTTCAAAAGGTGTGATGTTGACGATGATCCCGCACCGCGCGTAGGTGGATTTCCCCACGCAAACGCACAGCACATTGCGCGGAACCCGAAAGTACTCCAATGACCGTCCCAGCGCAAACGAGTTCGGTGGGATGACGCACACGTTTCCCCTGAAATCCACCATCGCCCGGGTGTCAAACTGCTTCGGGTCCACAACGGTCAAGTCACCCAGACCAGGGGTAAAGATTTTGAATTCGTCGGCGACGCGGATGTCGTAGCCGTACGACGAGAGGCCATAGGAGATAGTGCCATCCCGGACCTGGTGGTCCACGAAGGGCTCTATCATCCGGCGCTCCAATGCCATCCGACGAATCCAGTGGTCAGGTTTCAGACCCATCGTCTCGCTCCTTCCAGTAAAGGATTTGTAGTTTAGGGGATTTTACGGCAGGCGGTTTCACCGCCTGCCGCAAAAT
>DAOTWK010000277.1:0-7759 GCA_034435815.1 Anaerolineae bacterium
GGATCACCGCCAGGTTCCGCTGCATGGCCTCATCGCCGAAGGCCCAAGACGTCTCCTGCATAAAGCGGAAGCCGCCGTAGAGGACAGCCCCTAACCCCGCCAGGAGCACCAGGAATCCCGCCACCGCCCAGACAGCCTCTCCCCACGCCCCCCATCGGATAAGCGGGTTCACCGTGTCCCTCCAGGCCGACCCGACCAGCAGGGCCACGAACAGGAGGACCACCCCCCAGGCCAGGAGCCACCTGACCGTTCATGGCCGCCCCCGGACACCCAGTAGGTGGAAGGCCGCGAAGACGAACGCGTAGGCAAAGATGTAGGGTCACGACACTTTCCAGCATCGCCTTACCTCATATTGCGGATTCCGGATTCCCGCAATAACAGCACCGGCACTTCCGCCCCAGCGGGCAGGTGGTCCACATCCTCAGGGATGATGGCTAAACCGTCGGCCTGGACCAGCGAATAGAGGATACCGGAGCCCTGGTCGCCGGTGAGGGTCGCCTCCCAGCCGTCGGGCGTCTGCCGGAGGCGCACCCGCAGGTAGTGACGACGGCCATCCTTACGGGTAATAGGGTCGGCCAGACGGGCGCGCACTTCGGGCCAGGGCCATTCGGTAACCCCCTGCATCTTCAACAGGGCCGGGCGGACGAAGAGTTCCGTCGCAATCATCGCCGAGACGGGATTCCCCGGCAGGCCGACCAAGGGCACTCCACCGACGACGCCGAAAGCCATCGGTCGCCCTGGCTTCATATTCAGCGACCAGAAGTGCATCTCCCCTTCGGCCGCCAGTACCTGCTTGACCAGGTCAAAATCACCGATAGAGACCCCGCCGGAGGTGATGATGAGGTCGGCCCGCTCCGCCAGTGCGCGGCGGACTCCCTCCCGGATGAGTGCTTCCTCATCACGGGCGACGCCCAGGATGAGAGGGATGCCGCCGTACTGGCGCACCTGCGCGGCGACGGTGTAGGAGTTGGCGTCCCGAATCTGGCCCGGGCCGGGGGTCTCCCAGGGCGGGACGACTTCGTCGCCGGTGGCCAGAATCGCCACCCGGGGCCGCCGGATGACCGCAACCTCCATCCGGCCGAGCGCGGCCAGCATGCCGATCTCCTGAGGGCGCAGGACATGGCCCGGGAAGAGGACCACCTGGCCGGCGCGCACGTCCTCCCCGGCCTCCCGGACGTTGGCTCCGGGGTGGGTTTCCCGCAGGACCTCCACCCATTCGCCAGCCGTAGATTGATCTGGCGCCGCAGGTTGCCAATCAAGGGAGCGGACCGGACGGGTATGCTCAAAGGGGACCACGGCATCGGCCCCTGCCGGGAGCGGCGCGCCGGTCATAATGCGGACTGCGGTGCCTGGACCCACTTCCACCAGGCAGAGACGGCCTGCTGGCGCCTCCCCAATCACCTGCAGACGGGCCGGCACCTGCGCCACATCGGCGGCGCGAACGGCGTAGCCATCCATCGCCGAATTAGCCAGCGGCGGGATGTCCCGGTCCGCCGTTACCTCCTCCGCCAGCACCCGCCCCAGCGCCTCCAGAATCGGCACCCGCTCCGGCTCCAATACCCGCACCGTCGCCAGAATCCGCCCCTGAGCCTCCTCTACGCTCAGCACCGGCCTCCGTTCGTCCTGCATCGCCCTCCTTATGAAACCACAAAGACGCCAAGACCCAAAGGTTTCTTCGTGTCTTTGTGGGCGAAATCCCTAATGGTGCTCCGTATCCTCCCCCCGGGCCATCTGGACGGCGTGGGGGAGGATCGGGCTCAAGATTTCCATCCCCTCTCGCACAGCCCGGGGACTTCCCGGCAAGTTGATGATGAGAGTACGGCCGCGCAGTCCGGCAATCCCCCGAGAAAGGACAGCCTGGGGGGTACGGCGGTACCCCTCCCAGCGCAGCACCTCCGCCAGCCCCGGCGCCTCCCGCTCCAAGACGGCGCGCGTCGCCTCGGGGGTATGGTCGCGCGGGGTAAAGCCCGTCCCCCCGGTTGTCAGCACCACATCCACTCGTAGGTCGTCGGCCAGGTGGACCAGCGCCCGCTGAATCTGCTCCGGCTCGTCCGGGACAATGGTCTGGGCCACCACCTCGGCGCCCGCCGCGCGCAGGAGGTCCGCCAGCAGCGGCCCGCTGACATCCTCCCGCTCCCCGGCGTAACCCTTATCGCTGACGGTCACCACAGCGGCACGAAACATAGCTGCTCCCTTTGAAGATGATAAACCACAGTTTCACAGACTCCACATCCCCCATCGTTCCCTTGTTCGCAAGTTGATTATATCTGCACTGCCCAGTTCAGCAAGTGGCGATAGAGGCAGATTCAGGGTTTCTTGACAATTTCCCGACGTGAGGTAAAATCTCAGCCGATGGAGACGAACCGGTTCGCCCAAATGCCACAGACGGTTGGACTCGTCCACCGGACGCTGACCACTACGACTGAGCCGCCGCCCGACGGGTGAGCGGACGGCAGGTCGTATGTCGTATTGGGCGTAGAACAGGCCTCCGAGTCCGCTCTCGGAGGCCTTTTTTTATTTATCCGTCCAGGAGGAGGCCATGTCCGAATATCAAGGAGTCCTTCACCGATACGGCGAGTTGCTCCATCTTCCCCCCGAGACCCGCCCGATTACGTTACTGGAAGGGAATACGCCCCTCATCCCTGCCCCCCGTCTGGCTGAACAACTGGGAGGGGGATTTGAGTTATATATCAAATACGAGGGCCTGAACCCGACCGGTTCGTTCAAAGATCGGGGGATGACGGCCGCCATCAGCGCGGCCGTAGGGCAGGGAGCGCAGGTGGTCATCTGTGCTTCTACAGGCAACACCGCCGCCTCCGCCGCTGCCTACGCCGCCCGCGCCGGCCTGCGCTCCGTCGTCCTGATCCCCCAGGGCAAGGTCGCCGCAGGCAAACTGGCCGGCGCGATTGCCTACGGTGCCCAGGTCCTTCAGGTGGAAGGCTCTTTTGATGACGCCTTACAAATGGTCGTTGAAATATCCCAAAAACGCCCGGTCTGTCTGGTGAACTCCCTGAACCCCTATCGGATTGAAGGGCAGAAGACGGCCGCTTTTGAAATCTGCGACCGGCTGGGCACGGCGCCCGACTGGCTCTGTCTGCCCGTGGGCAACGCAGGCAACATCACCGCCTACTGGGCCGGATTCCGGCAGTACGATGCCCTACGCGCCACCGGCCTCCCCCGCCTGTTGGGTGTCCAGGCTGCGGGCGCTGCCCCTCTGGTCCTTGGCCATCCGGTGGAACGGCCGGAGACGGTCGCGACGGCCATCCGCATCGGCCGACCCGCCCGGGGAGAACAGGCGCTCCAGGCCGCTGAAGAATCGGGAGGACGGATCATTGCGGTGACGGACGAAGAAATCCTGAGCATGCAACGCCTCCTGGCCGCTACCGAAGGTATCTGGGTGGAGCCGGCTTCGGCTGCAGGTCTGGCAGGTCTGGCTCGCGAAATAGCCGCCGGGCAGTTGAGGGTCCGAAGTCAGCGGGTGGTCGCTGTCTGCACCGGCCACGGCTTGAAAGACCCCGACATTGTCACCCAATGGGTCGGCAAGCCTATGAGCATCCCGCCCCGCATAGACCTTCTGGAGGAGGTATTGGGACTATGAAAGTCGTCCACGTTCGCGTACCGGCCACCACCGCCAATCTGGGACCAGGGTTTGACGCCCTCGGCATGGCGCTGAGCCTGTGGAATGAAGCGGTTTTCATCCCGACCAACGACTCCTCTATTGGCATTCAGGTATACGGGGAAGGGAAACAGGCCCTGCCCTCCGACGAACGAAACCTCGTCCTGGGCTCGGCTTTCCAACTATACGCTCTGGTGGGCGCATCGCCGGCGGGGATTCGGGTGTATTGCCTCAACCGCATCCCCCTGGCCTCGGGCCTGGGCTCCAGTTCCGCCGCTATGCTCACCGGCCTGCTGGGGGCCAACTACCTGCTGGGTCAACCTCTATCGCCTGAGGAGTTGCTCAACCTGGCCGCTCAAAACGAAGGCCATCCGGATAACGTGGCGCCGGCCCTGCTGGGCGGACTGGTCGCGGCCGTCCTCCAGGAGGAAAAGGTCATCGCGTGCCGATGGCCGGTCAAGCCCCTGGCGGTGACCGTCGTTCTCCCCGATTTCCCCTTTCCTACCCGGGTCGCCCGGGCCGTTTTGCCCTCTCTGATCAATCGCCAGGATGCCATTTATAATTTGGGGCGCGTCCCTCTGGTATTGTGGGCACTGGAGAAGGGGGACCTGGACCTGCTGAGGGAGGTGATGGACGACCGGCTCCACCAGCCGTATCGGTTGCCACTGATCCCCGGAGCGGAGGCCGCGATGGAGGCCGCCCGGAAGGCAGGGGCGGCGGTTGCCCTTTCCGGCGCCGGCCCGGCTCTCATCGCCTTTTCCGCTGGGCATCAGCCCGCCATCGGCGACGCCATGCAGTGCGCGTTCCGGCAGGCGGGTCTCTCATCCCGTGTGTTCCATCTGCGGGTCAGCCGACAGGGCGCAGTGGTGCAGGTAAAAGATCACCCCGGTATGTCGGAGAAGCTCCCGCCCTACCTGTTCCACACCCCTCCGCTAACCGAATGAGCTGATTTCCCTCCCGAACAGTGGCGCAGTCGGCAAAACACGGTATAATTATCCCCACACACTGGCTTACCTGCCAATTTGCAGGAGGCATCAATGGGGGAAAGACTTCGGGTCCTGATCGCCAAACCCGGCCTGGACGGCCATGATCGGGGCGCCAAAGTGGTCGCCCGCGCCCTGCGGGACGCCGGTATGGAGGTCATCTACACCGGCCTGCGGCAGACGCCGGAGATGATTGTGGAGGCCGCTCTGCAGGAGGACGTGGACGCGGTGGGACTTTCCATTCTCTCCGGCGCTCACATGACGCTGGTCCCGCGCGTCATCCAGGGACTGCGGGAGGCCGGCCTGGACCACGTTCGGGTCTTCGTCGGCGGCATCATCCCCGATGAGGACGTCCCCGCGCTCAAGGAGGCGGGCGTGGAGGCCATCTTCGGCCCCGGCACCTCCACCCAGACCATTGTGGAGGCCGTCCGTCGGGCCTGCGGTGAGGGCTGAGCGTGGAACTGGTTCTCCGAATTCTGGAGGGCGACCGGCGGGCGCTGGCGCGCCTCATCTCGCTGATTGAGGACGACGGCCCCCCGGCCCAGGCGGCCCTGGTGGCCCTGCATCCGCATACCGGCCGCGCGCACGTTGTCGGCGTCACCGGCGCCCCCGGCACCGGCAAGTCCACCCTGGTCAACGAACTGGCTAAGGGCTTCCGCCGGCGCGGGGCGACGGTGGGCATCGTCGCCGTGGACCCCACCAGTCCCTTCACCGGCGGCGCACTCCTGGGCGACCGGGTGCGCATGCGGGACCTGGCGGGCGACCCCGGCATCTTCATCCGCAGCATGGCAACCCGGGGGAGTCTGGGCGGACTGGCCCGCGCCACCAGCGACGTGGTCAAAGTCCTGGATGCCGCCGGTTTCGCCGTCGTCCTGGTGGAAACAGTGGGCGTCGGACAGGCAGAAGTAGACATCGCCCGCACCGCCCACACCACGATTGTTGTGGAGGCCCCGGGCCTGGGGGACGACGTCCAGGCCCTGAAGGCCGGCCTCATGGAGATTGCGGACATCCTGGTGGTGAACAAGGCCGACCGGCCCGGCGCTGCTCAGACTGCCCGCGCGCTGGAGGTAGCGCTGGAATTGGGCCGGAATAGCGCCGGGTCCGGAAAGAACACGGCCTGGCGGCCCCCCGTCCTCAAAACCATCGCGCTGGATGGGAGCGGCGTGGCGGAGGTGCTGGAGGCCATCGCGGCCCACCGGGCCTATCTGGAATCCAGCGGCCTCTGGAACTACCGGGAGCGAGAGCGGGCCCGTGATGACCTCTTCCGGGCGCTGGAGCGGGAACTGCTGGCCCGGCTGCTGGCCCGGGTGGGCGAGGCGGCGCTGGAGGAGTGGGCCGTGCGCATCGCCCGCCGCGAAACGGATGTCTACACCGCCGTCCAGGCCCTGCTGGAGAACCTCTGAGCACCTCAAAAGCACAATTGGGGAGGAGAAATGCCTCTTTATCAGTTCACCGTCATCATTGAACGCCAGCCGGAGGGTGGGTACCTGGTTACTGTCCCTGCACTCCCTGGCTGCTACACGGAAGGGCAGACCCTGGAAGAAGCCCGGGAAATGGCCACCGACGCGATCCGAGCTTACTGTGCCAGCCTGCTGAAGCATGGCGAGCCCATCCCGGTGGAGGAAGCGACTGAGCAATTCGTGGGCCGCCTTAGCGTGGCTCTGGAACCAGTATAATGCCCCGATTACCTGTGGTCACACCCCGCCAGATGATCCGGGCGCTGCAACGCGCCGGTTTTGAAATAGACCACCAGACGGGAAGCCATATCGTTATGTGGCGACCCTCGGACAACCGGCGCGTGGTCGTCCCCTGGCATGACCGAAGTCTCGGTAGAGGACTGACTTTACGCCTGATTAAAAGCGCGGGCCTGACCCGCGAAGAGTTCATAAAGTTGCTTCGGTAACTTGCCCTTGTGTGAGAATAGGGCTTCCGGCCGGTTGGCAGGCTAACAGCCTGCTACGGGTAACGCCGGCCGCCAGGCCGGTTTCGCACAAATGAACTGCGCAAGTCCTGAATTTGTAAGACACCCTGTTACCAATCTACCCGAAACCATGAACGTCCTCATCTCCGTTGACATGGAAGGCATCTCCGGCGTCGTGGCTATGGACCACGTCCGTGCGGAGCATAAAGAGTACGAGCGTTTCCGCAAACTGATGACTGCAGAGGCCAACGCCGCCATTGAGGGCGCGCTGGAGGGCGGCGCCACCCGCATCGTCGTCAACGACAGCCACGCCGGGATGACCAATCTCCTCATTGAGGACCTGCACCCGGCGGCGGAACTCATCTCCGGCAGCCCCAAGCCGCTGGAGATGATGCAGGGTATCGGCCCGGACGTGGATGCCGTCTTCCTCATCGGCTACCACGGTGCCTCGGGGACCGCCGAAGCCGTCCTGGAGCACACCTGGAGCCGGCGCGTCGTGGAAGCGCAGTTGAACGGCCGACGGGTGGGCGAAGCCGGCATGAATGCTGCGCTGGCGGGCAGTTTCGGCGTCCCGGTGGTCCTGGTCACCGGTGACCGGGCCGTGACCGAAGAGGCCCGGGCCCTGCTGGGCGACATAGAGACCGTCGCCGTTAAGGACGGCATCACCCGCACCGCCGCCCGCTGCCTGCACCCGGAGGCGGTCCACCGCCTTATCCGTCAGGCCGCCGCGCGCGCCCTGAACCGGACCGTCCCTCCGCTGACGGTCCCCGCGCCGATTACCCTGCGGGTGGTCTTCCTAAGCGCGCTCCACGCCGACATGGCCCTGCTGGTCCCCGGCGCCCGCCGGATAGACGGCCGCACCGTAGAGTGGACCGGCGACGACATGCCCACCGTCTATCAGGTCTGGGTCGCTATGAACGCCCTCGCCTCCACCGTAGACCGATAGGGAGGACACCACGAAGACACCAAGGCACAAAGATTTAAAATAATTTTTCTTCGTGTCTTCGTGTCTTGGTGGTTTTTCAAAGAGCATGGAACTCGGCACCATCCACCCCATTCCTATAGAAGACGAGATGCGCCGCGCGTACCTGGATTACGCGATGAGCGTCATTGTGGCGCGGGCCCTGCCCGATGCTCGCGATGGCCTCAAACCGGTCCAGCGGCGCATCCTCTACGCCATGCACGAACTGGGCCTGCACCCCGGCGCGCCCTATAAAAAGTCCGCCCGCATCGTCGGCG
>DAOTWK010000278.1:0-1617 GCA_034435815.1 Anaerolineae bacterium
GGATGCTGCGGCTGACCCGGGACGCGGTCCGGGCCGTCCACGCCACCTCCGCCCGGGGCGCCACCGACGTCACCGGTTTCGGCCTCCTGGGCCACGCGGCCGAGATGGCGCTGGCGGCGGGAGTCCGCTTCCGGGTCTGGGCGGACCGGGTCCCCATTCTGGAGGCCGCCCGTCCCCTGGCCGACCTGTGGCTCTTCCCCGGCGGGACGGCGGCCAACGAGATGTACTTCCGCCAGTGGGTGACCTTTGCCCCCTCCGTCCCGGAAGCGACCCAGATGCTCCTTTACGACGCGCAGACCAACGGCGGGATTCTGGCCGCCATCCCCGCCGCCGAAATGGGCCGCTTCGCCGAAGTGTGTCGGGCGCTGGACCAGCCCTTCTGGGAGATCGGGGAGGTAGTGGAGGGGAAGCCGGGGATAGAGGTCGTCCGGGAGGGAGAGTGATTTACCTGGACAACGCAGCCACGTCCTGGCCCAAACCGCCCCAGGTCCTGGCGGCAATGGCCCGCTTTCTGACCGAGGTCGGCGCCAACCCGGGCCGGTCCGGGCACCGGCTCTCGGTGGAGGCTGGGCGCATCGTCTACGCCGCGCGCGAGGCGGTGGCCCAACTCTTCAACATCCCCGACCCGCTGCGGGTGGTCTTCGGCCTCAACGCCACGGAGGGGCTCAACCTGGCCCTGCGGGGCCTGCTCCGGCCGGGCGACCACGTTGTCACCTCCAGCATGGAGCACAACTCGGTGATGCGGCCCCTTCGGGCGCTGGAGCGGGAAGGGGTAGAGGTGACGATGGCCCCCTGCTCCCCGGAGGGAGGGCTGGACCCGCAGGCGGTCCTTTCGGCCCTGCGGCCCCATACCCGTCTGGTCGTCCTCAACCACGCCTCTAACGTGACGGGGACTCTTCTGCCGGTGACGGAGGTGGGGCGGGCCCTCCGCCGGATGAACGGCCCGCTGCTGCTGGTGGACGCGGCGCAGAGCGGGGGCGCCGTCCCTATAGATATGCAAGCCGATGGGATTGACCTGCTGGCCTTCACGGGGCACAAGTCCCTCTACGGGCCGACCGGCACGGGCGGGCTGATTATCGGGGACCGGGTTCCACTGGAGGAGTTCCGGCCCCTCATCCGGGGCGGGACGGGGAGCCGGTCGGAGCAGGAGGAGCAGCCGGACTTTCTGCCGGATATGTGCGAAAGCGGGACGCCCAACGCAGTGGGACTGGCGGGCCTGGAGGCCGGTGTGCGGTGGGTGCTGGATCAAGGCGTGGAGGCCCTCCGCGCCCACGAGGTGGCGCTGAGCCAGCGGCTTTCCGACGGCCTGCGGGAGGTCCCCGGCGTGACCGTCTATGGGCCAGTCGACGCGCGCCTGCGGACGGCCATTGTCTCCTTCAACATCGCCGGGATGGAGCCCTCTGAGGTGGGGATGCGGCTGGACGAGGAGTACGGCATTCTGTGCCGGGTGGGATTGCACTGCGCGCCGGCGGCCCATCGCACCATCGGCACCTTCCCCTCCGGCACCGTCCGCTTCGCGCTGGGGGCTTTCAACACGCGGGAGGACGTGGACGCAGCGCTGCGGGCCGTTATTCGACTGGCCCGACGATAGGTGGGGCTTTTGTGGCGGCCGAAGGC
>DAOTWK010000279.1:0-6248 GCA_034435815.1 Anaerolineae bacterium
TGTCTGGGGAACGCCCTCCGGCGGGCCACCACCCATCCCCCCACCGCAACCGTCCCCAGCATCCAGAGGCCGACCAGGCTCAGGTCGGCAATGAGAGGTGCCCCGTTTCCCAGGAATCCAGACATAGAAGTCTCCTTCGGGGATTATGCCAGCACCAGGCGCAGTCCCAGAATAAAGAGCAATACCAGCACGAGAATCCGGAACCGTTCCGGATTCAGGAACCGATCCAGGCGTCCGCCGATGAGAAATCCCACGACCAACGCGGGCAGGGCGAGCAGATAGGCCCGGGTGACCGCGTGGGTCATGTTGTGGGCCAGCAGATGGCCCACGACGACCAGCACGTCGTTAAAGATAAAGAGGGTCTGAAGGTTCGCCTTGAACTCGTCGGGAGGCCACTCCAGCGCCTGGCCGTAGACGATGAGCGGCGGGCCGGAGGTGTTGTAGGCCCCGCCCAGCATCCCGGCCAGTAAACCGACCCCCCAGGCCCAGGGACGCCCGTTAGGCCGGGGGACGCGAAAACCCACCAGAGTGTACAGGGCATAGAGGGAAATCACAACACCTAAGACGCCCAGTACAATCCCCTCGTCTATCCGCCGCAGGGCCAGAATCCCCAGGGGGACCCCGAAAATCATCCCCACCAGCAGCGGGTAGATAGCATGGGGACGGATTCCGGCCCGATACCGGCTCAGCATCAGCAGGTCCACCGTAGCGGTGATGAGGGCAACCAGGGGTGTGACGGTGCGGATGCCGACGAAGGCGGGCAAGATCGCCATCGGGATCATGCCGGATCCGAAGCCGGTCAACCGCTGGATCAGTGCGGCGGCAAGGGTGACCAGCGCGATCAGAATGTCTGTTCCCAATCTGGCATTTTCTCCTGGTTAGAGTAGAATAGTTGCGGCGACGAGAGCTTTGCCAGCAAGATTCACATCTGCAGGAGGCCTGATGATGGAGCATCCAACGAACACCACTGTGGATATTCTGGCAATTGGTGCTCATCCTGATGATGCGGAAATCGGCTGCGCGGGGTTGCTCCTGAAAGCGAAGGAGCGTGGCCTGCGCACGGGAATTCTCGTGCTGACTCATGGTGAGATGGGAACGTTCGGCGACCCGGAGACCCGTCGGGCGGAGGCGGAAGCCGCGGCCCGTATTTTGCAGGTGGACGCGTTCCGCATTCTGGACCTGCCGGACGCTCGCCTGGAGTTCAACTATGAGAACACTCTGCGCATTGTGGAGGTCCTGCGGGAATGGCGCCCCCGATTATTGCTTTCTCCCCACGAGGACGACCATCATCCTGACCATGTGGCGACGGCGCGTCTGGTGGAACGGGCCGCGTTCCTGGCGACCCGTCCGGCTCTTTTCCCCCAATACGAGCCGCTCATCCCCCAGCCCCGTCACCTGACTTTTCCTCTTTCCTTCCAGCGACCACTTCGCCCGCACTTTGTCCTGGACATCACCGACGTTTACGGGCTGAAGCAGCAGGCACTGCAGGCCCATGGCTCCCAGTATGGGCCCATTCTCTTTGCGGTGGAGATTGTCGCCCGGTACTTCGGGATGATGATTCCGGTGGCCTACGGCGAGGGCTTCCTGACCAAGAACCCGTACCCTCTGACCGACGCGCTGGGGATTATCTGACGGCTGCCAACTAAATCACCGTCCCTTCGGGGATAACTGTATCCTCCGGGATGACGACGATACCGTCCCGGATGACATAGAGTTCTTCCTCCCGGTCCGGCTCGCCCTGGTGGGAGCGGATGATGACGCCGTCGCCGATGCGGACGTTTTTATCCAGTATGGCCCGCTCTATGGAGACGTTGTGTCCGATGCCGACGTTGGGGCGGCCCAGGCGGCGGTTCTCCGCCCGCTGCTCGTCGTCCTCATAGAAATCGGCGCCCATCATCACCACCTGGCGCAGGCGCGAGCCGGGCCGAATCATGCTCCGCAGCCCGATGACGCATTCCTCCAAGTCGGCGTCGTAGAGGCGGCAACCGTCGGCCACAACTGTCCGCTCCAGCCGGCAGCCGTCTATACGGGAGGCCGGCAGGAAGCGGGAACGGGTGTAGATGGGAAAGCGCGGGTCGTAGAAGTCAAAGGGCGGGTCTGGGTGCGTTAGCGCCAGGTTCGCCTCGTAGAACGCGCGGATGGTCCCGATATCCTCCCAGTATCCCTCAAACGGGAAGGCGTAGACCCGGGTGGTCTGGATGGCCGCCGGGATGATATGGTGGCCGAAATCTTCCCCGGGTACTTCATCCAATAGTCGGGTCAACACGTCCAGCCGGAAGACGTAGATGCCCATGGAGGCCAGGAAGGGCTTTTCATTCCCCCGGCGGCTGACCATTCCCTCCAGAATGGCGGGGTCTTTCGGCTTCTCTTCAAAGGCCACGATTCGCCCCTCGCCGTTGGTCTTGAGAATCCCGAAGCGCGGAGCGTCTTGCAGGCTCACGGGCAGGACGGCAATGGTCACATCGGCCCGGGATTCCCGGTGATAGGCGACGAATTCGCTATAGTCCATCCGGTAGAGGTGGTCGCCGGCCAGGATGAGGACGTCCTTTGGGTTGTGGGGGACGATGCGGTGCAGTTGTCGCCGGACGGCGTCGGCTGTCCCCTGGTACCAGGCATCACTGGTCAGCGTCTGCTCGGCCGGGAGCAGTTCCACAAACCCGCCGGAGAAGACGTCAAACCGGTAGGTATGGTAGACGTGGCGGTGGAGGGACGCGGTGAGGAACTGGGTGAGGACGAAGATGCGCGTGATGCCAGAGTTGATGCAGTTGCTGATGGAAATATCTATCAGGCGGTACTTTCCGGCAATGGGAACGGCCGGCTTGGCCCGCGCTTTGGTGAGCGGGTAGAGCCGGGTTCCCCGCCCGCCACCCAGAACGACTGCAATGACATCCTTTATAGCCATATAGCACCCCCTTTGCAGGGCATAGGGATCAACGTTTGCGGCGGCGAAGCCGCGCAAACGTTGATTTTCATCTAAGCCAGCCGCAGGCGACGGAAGGCCCAGGGCGCGCCCAGGCCGCCCCACAGCCCCACCAGCCCGTAGCGGACGAAGCGGAAGAGCAGGGCCGGCTCCAGGCCGGAGAAGGCGAGGCGCAGCCCCAGCCAGAGTCCCACCAGGACGACTCCGCCCAGCAGGAAGCGCACCACCCGCCTCCAGATGGGGCCGCCGGAGTCAAAGCGGACCCACCGGCGCTCCAGCACAAACCCGACGCCCATCCCCATCAGCGTTGCTCCTGAGTTCACGCCGTCTTCGGTGAGGAAGAGGAGCATCAGGGCTATCGGGACGGCCAGCGCCACGCCCAACTGCCAGGCCAGGCCTTTCTTTTCCAGCCAGCGCTCCACCCTCGGCTCCAGCCAGAGGTAGAGGAGCAGAAGGACGGCGCCGATGACGTATCCGCCCAGGACGTCGTGGGGAAAGTGGACGCCCAGGTAGATGCGGGAGAGGGGAATGAAGAACATCATCACCCCAGCCAGAATCCAGACCCAGTGGCGGCGGGCCTGCCCGGCCAGGTACCCCCAGACGACAACGGCGCTCTGGGTGTGGCCGCTGGGGAAGCCGTAGCCACCGGCCTCCCAGAGCACCTTCACCCGTCCCGGCGCGTACTCCAACGGGCGCGGTTGCGCAGCCAATGTCTTCGCCACCGCATTGGTGTAGGCGCAGAGCAGGAAAGCGACGGTCAGCCGCGCGCCCGTCCGTCGGTCCAGACACCAGTAAATAAGCGGCAACAGCAGGAGGAAGAACTCCTCCTCTCCCATAAACGTGAAGGCCCGGAAGGGCCAGTCCAGCGCGGGGCTGAACTGCTGGAACCAGGCGATGACCTGAAGACCCCACTCCATCAAGCCGTCCACAGGTTACCTCCTTATTGAAAATGGGACCACAGATAAACGCGGACGAACACGGATTTTTATGACCACCGACCACGGACGACGGACCAAGAAAATCTGTTTGTAGTGCGGCGCGGAACGGGGTGGAGTGCCGCTGAAGGGCGAGATAAATCTACGGCGCCGGTGGTCTGTTGTCTATCATCTGTGGTCTGCCGCTAAAACGGCCACCGACGCGACCCGGTCGCTCTCTCGCAACTCCATGATGCGGGCGCCCCGGGCCGGGCGGCCCATGGCTGGCACCGATGCCGCCGGCACCCGCAGGACGACCCCCCGGGCAGAGACGAGGGTGACCTCGTCGTTCGGGCCGACGACCCGCGCCGCCGCCACCGCGCCCCGGGCCTGCGTCTTTCCACCGATGCCGACCACTCCCTTGCCGTAGCGACCCTGGACCGGGAACTCCGCAAGAGGCGTTCGCTTCCCGAAGCCGCGCTCCGTCACCACCAGCAGCTCGGCCCCCGGGATGACCACGTCCGCGCTGGCGACCCGGTCACCGTCCTCCAGACGGATGCCGCTCACGCCGGCCGCCTGCCGCTTCATCGGGCGGACATCCTCTTCCCGAAAGCGCAGTGCCTGCCCGCGCTCCGTCACCAGAATCAACTCCGCATCCCCCGGAGTGAGCCGAACCCAGCCCAGTTCGTCGCCGTTCTCCAGGGCAATGGCAACCAGTCCACCCGCCCGGATGCTGGTAAACTCCGAAAGCGGCGTCCGCTTGACCCGTCCGCCAACGGTGACCATAGTCAGGAAACCGGCGGAGAAGTCCCGCACAGCCAGCGCTGCCGTCACTCGCTCATCCGCCTCCAGTGAGAGCATCCCGGCCAGCAGGACGCCCTGAGCGGTCCGGTCGGCGGCGGGAATCTGGTAGACCCGCTCCGCGTAGACCTTCCCGCGATTGGTGAAGAAGAGCAGGGTGTCCAGCGTGTGCGCCGTCAGCAGGTAAAGGACGGAGTCCTCTTCCTTTGTTTGCATGCCGATGACGCCGCGCCCGCCCCGAGCCTGGGCCCGGAAAACCCGCTCCGGTACCCGCTTGATATAGCCGCGCTGGGTGATGAGGACCAGGACGGTCTCCTCGGCGACCAGTTCCTCCTCCTCAAACTCGGCTTCCACACCGTGAACGATGTGGGTGCGCCGGGGGTCGCCGTAGGCCTTCTTCAATTCTTCCAGGTCGGTACGGACCACGCCCAGAATCTTGCGCGGCGAGGCCAGCAGGTCCTCCAGGTAAGCGATACGGCGGATGAGTTCTTCGTACTCTTCGTCTATCTTCTGGCGTTCCAGCGCCGCCAGCCGCCGCAGGGGCATATCCAGAATTGCCTGGGCCTGGACTTCCGTCAGGCCGAAGCGCTCTATGAGCCGGGCCCGCGCCGTCTCCACGTCCGGTGACTGGCGGATGGTCTGGATGACGGCGTCCAGATCGTCCAGCGCGATTTTCAGCCCCTCCAGGATGTGGACCCGCGCCTGGGCCTTGGCCAGTTCGTGGCGGCTGCGGCGGACGATGACCTCTCGCCGGTGCTCCACATAGAGTTCCAGCGTCCGCTTGAGGGTGAGAAGGCGCGGTTCGCCGTCCACCAGCGCCAGCAACTGGACGCCGAAGGTGGATTGCAGAGCCGTGTACTTGAAGAGGCGGTTGAGGACGGTCTTCGGCTGGGCCCCGCGCCGGAGTTCTATGACGATGCTCATCCCGCGCCGGTCCGATTCGTCCCGCAGGTCGGCGATGTCTTCCAGACGACCGTCCCGGACCAGTTCGGCGATCCGTTCCAGGAGAGCGCTCTTGTTGACCTGATAGGGGATTTCGGTGACGACGATACGGTAACGCCCGCCGTTGGTCTCTTCCACATGGGCCTGGGCCCGGACGGTGAGCAGGCCGCGACCGGTGGCGTAGGCCTGGGTCAATCCCTCGCCGCCCAGGATGACGCCGCCGGTGGGGAAGTCCGGGCCGGGAAGGAATCGCATCAGGTCCTCTACCGTGACCTCGTCCCGCTCCTCCCAGTGGTCCACCAGGTAGATGATGGCGTCGCAGACTTCTGCCAGGTTGTGGGGCGGGATAGAAGTGGCCATCCCGACGGCGATACCCGAAGAGCCGTTGACCAGCAGGTTGGGGAGACGAGCCGGAAGGACGGCGGGTTCCTGGAGCGTCCCGTCAAAGTTATCCACCCAGTCCACCGTCTCCTTGTCCAGGTCGTTCAGCATCTCGGTGGCGATGGGGGCCAGACGGGCCTCGGTGTAGCGCATTGCGGCGGGACTGTCGCCGTCCACGGAGCCAAAGTTGCCCTGTCCGTCCACCAGCGGGTAGCGTAGGGAGAAGTCCTGGGCCATGCGGGCCATAGCCTCGTAGACGGCGGCGTCGCCGTGGGGGTGGTACTTGCCCA
>DAOTWK010000280.1:0-16163 GCA_034435815.1 Anaerolineae bacterium
AGGCCCCCGTGGCCGGCCAACTGCTGGCGGAGTATGTCGTCTTCGGCCGGCCAGTCACCTTTGAGGACGCCACTGCCCTGGAGATTGGGCGGTTCTGGGGTTGACAGGATTGACAGGATTGACAGGATTTACAGGATTGACAGGATTCACAAAATTGACAGGATTGACGGGATGACGGGATTGAACAGCATTGTGCTTCTTGCATTCTCGCCTTATCGGATTAAAATACGAAATACAGAACACGCAACACGCAAACACAAAGCACGGAGCGTATTTATGAAGCGAATCCTTCTCCTTGTCTTCCTGCTCCTGCTGCTGGGGGGGTGTACCATGCCGCCGCCGACGAGCCCGGCGCAGAGCGCGTTCTCGCCCACACCTGTGCCTGTGGCGCCGCCGTCTACGCCTACACCGGAGCGCCCGCTGGCGGCTCGGGTCAACGGTCAACCTATCTATCTGGTAGACTATGAGCGGCAGGTGGCCCAATACCAGGATGCCCTGGCCGCTTCCGGTGTGGACATCGCCAGTCCCGAAGGACAGGAGCGGCTCCGCCAGATGCGGGCGCAGATTCTGGAGTGGATGATAGAACAGGTGCTCATAGAGCAGGCCGCTGCCGGAATGGGCATCACCGTCAGCGACGAGGAGATCCAGGCCGCCATTGCCCAACTGGTCCAGGATGCCGGAAGCCAGGAAGCGTTCCAGCAGCGTCTGGAGCGAAGCGGGATGACGCTCCCGGACTTGCAGGTGCAGTTGCGGGCGGAACTCCTGCGGGCGCGGGTGCTGGAGCAGGTCCAGGTGACGGTGCCCGAACGGGCAGAGCAAGTCCATGCCCGTCACATCCTGGTGGACACGCGGGAGCGGGCGGAGGCGCTGTTGGGCCAGATTAGGGCCGGGGCGGACTTTGCTCAACTGGCCCGAACCTACTCGCAGGACGGGAGCACCCGCGATGCTGGCGGTGACCTGGGCTGGTTCCCGCGCGGCGTCCTGCTGGCGCCGGAGGTGGAGGAGGTCGCCTTCAGCCTCCAGGCCGGACAGGTCGGCCCGGTTGTCCAGAGCCAGTTCGGCTACCACATCGTCCAGACCCTGGAGCGGAAGCAGGACGAACCGATCAGCCCGGAGCATCGCCAGTTACTGCAGGACCGGGCCGTCCAGCGCTGGCTGGAAAGCCTCTGGAGCCAGGCGGTGATTGAGCGGTTTGTAGAGTAACGGAACACGGAGTACGGAATCCATAAAGCGTGAAATGTGATATGCGCGCGGCTTCTCTCCTCAACTGGTTGAGTATCCTGTTCCTGGGCCTAACGGGGCTTCTGTTGCTGGTCTACCTGGTCATTCTGATCAACCCGTACGTGCCCTTCAACCCATTCCCGCCGCCTGGGAGGCCGGCCCGTCTGGCGGAGCCCACGCCGACGCCCACGGCAACCTTCACGCCGGCCCTGCCGCCCACCTGGACGCCGACGGCGACGCCCACCGCGACGCCGATTCCCTCGCCCACGCTCACCCGTACGCCGACCCAGACGCCTTCGCCGACGCCTACCTGGCCGCCCACGGCGACTCCCACGCCTCGCGCCACTCGCGCGCCCTACCCATTCACCTGCGAGGTTACGTACCGGGCCAATCTCTACGGTATACCCTGGTCGGGGGTGGCGGGACATCTGCAGGACCTGGACGGGAATCCGCTGCCTGGCTACCATGTAGCAGTGAACTGCCCCGGAATCCCGGAGACGCTGGACCAGGTGGCCGGAGCGGATGCCCGCTACAACCTGATGTACGAAAGCGGGGCAGCCTGGGAGCGGGCCTGCGACCCGTCGGCTTACCGGGCATTGGACATCCGGGTGCGCCTCTACGACAAATATCCCAGCCCGGACGGCACCTTCCGCCCGGTCTCGGACTGGATTCAGGTCCAGTTGGGAGACTGGGCCACTCGCTCCCTGGGCTACATTACCTGCACGCTGAACTGGGAAGAGTGGAAGAATCGGTGACCTGTCGTACGGAGTGCGGAGCACGAAATCCACAATCCTGAACATCCTTGCTGCGATTCTATTGCTGGCGACGGGCGCGGTGGCCGTCCTCTACTGGCTGATTGCTCTGGAGCCGACATCTGCTCTGAACCCGTTCCCGCCGCCGACGGCCCGTCCATCGGCGACACCGACGGTGGGGACGACACCGACACCGATGCCCACGCCCACTCCCTTTCCCACCCCGACGGCTTTGCACCCGGCCACGCTGACGCCGCTACCGCAGCCTGCCTTTCCCTTCACAGCGACGGTAGAGACAGGTCCGGTCAGCGGGACATCGGACTGCCGGGCGATGCTGGTTGGGGTTGTTCTGGACCAGGAGGGGCACGGATTGGAAGGATACCCGGTCCACCTCTGGACAATGGAGTACGGAGTACAGAGTACGGACGACCGGATTTTCTTTTCCGACCGGTCTGGGCGCTGGCAGGCTCTTCTTCCCGCGGGAGCGCGCGGGCTCTGGTATGTCCAACTCCACTCACCGGATGCCCGTCAGGTCTACCCGCCGCTCTCGGCGATGGTCGCCGTTGCCCTTCCTGATGCCTGCCCTCAGGCTACTGTGCTGTTCAAAGAACAGTAACACAACACGCGGCACGCAATACGCAATGGGCACTCTTTACCTTGTTGCGACTCCCATTGGCAACCTGGAAGACATCACCCTGCGCGCTCTGCGGGTGCTGAGGGAGGTTTCCCTCATTGCAGCAGAGGATACCCGCAAGGCGCACTTGTTGCTGACTCACTACGGCATCTCCACTCCGATGACCAGTTACTTTGAGGGGAACTGGCGGCAAAAGACGGCGCGCATCCTGCGCCACCTGGAAGAGGGAGACGTGGCGCTGGTCTCCGAGGCAGGGATGCCTGGTCTCTCCGACCCGGGTTACGAACTAGTGCGGGCCGTACTGGAGCGAGGGTTCTCGGTTACTGCCATTCCTGGCCCCACAGCGCTGGTTACGGCGCTTGTCCTCTCCGGCCTGCCCACCGACCGGTTTCTATACCTGGGGTTTCTGCCCCGGCGGGCATCGCAGCGACGGGCACTTCTGGAAGAGGTTGCTGGGGTGCGTTGGACCCTGGTTGCCTTTGAGGCGCCGCACCGGCTCCTGGAGTCGCTGGCCGATGTGGAGGCCGTCCTGGGCGACCGTCCCATTGCGGTCTGCCGGGAATTGACTAAGATATACGAAGAGGTCTGGCGGGGGACGGTCAGCGGCGCGCGGGCCCGTTTCGCCGACCATGAGCCCCGGGGGGAGTTCACGCTGGTCATCGGCGGGGCGTCGGAGGAAGCCCAGTGGGACGAGGCCAGGGTCCGCATAGCGCTGGAGGAACGGTTGCAGGCTGGAGCGTCGCCAGCCCGGGCCGCGCGCGAGGTCGCTGCTCTCTCCGGCTGGCCACGCCGGAGCGTGTACGAAATGCTCACTGTAGAGAAAGCAGAACACGAAATACGCAAAACGCAATAACTGGTAAGGAGCAACGGGATGAACCTGGACGATCCGAAACTCTACGAAGAGGGAGACCCGCAACGGATGCGGGACCGCATTGCTGAATTGCCGGTCCACTGTGCGGATGCTTGGCATCTGGTGCAGGACTTCTCTTTGCCGGAAGAGTACCGGCAGGTCCGGCAGGTGGTAGTGCTGGGCATGGGCGGGTCGGCTATTGGCGGCGCGCTGGCCGCTGCGCTGGTGGCCGACGAGTGCCCGGTGCCGATTCTCTGCGTCGGCGGGTACGACCTGCCGGCCTATGTAGGGCCGGAGACCCTGGTTGTGGGCTCCAGTTACTCCGGTAAGACCGAGGAGACTCTCTCCGCATTCGCTCAGGCACTGGAGCGGGGCTGTCGGCTGGCCGTAATTGCCACCGGTGGTGACCTGGCGGCCATTGCCGAGGAGAAGGGAATCCCTCTGCTCCGCTTCTCTCCCTGCCTGTCGCCCCGCGCGGCTATCGGCTACTCCTTGATGTTGCTCCTGGGCATCCTCTGGCGCGCCGGCCTGATCCGGGACCCCGGAGGTGACCTGGATGAGGCGATTGCAGTGCTGGAGGACTGGCAGCGGGAACTGCGTCCGGAGACTCCGACGGTCCGCAACCCGGCCAAACGGCTGGCCGGGCAACTCATCGGGCGGCTACCGGTTGTCTATGGCGCGGGCTTTCTGGCCCCCGTTGCCCGGCGGTGGAAGGGCCAGTTCAACGAGAACGCCAAGCAGTGGGCGGTGTGGGAGGAGATGCCAGAGTTGAACCACAACGCGGTAGTGGGGTTTGGCCTGCCGGACGAAATCCGGGGGCGAGTGTCTGTGCTAATGCTCCGTTCAACCCTGGACCATCCGCGCGTTCAGGCCCGCTGGGGAATCACAAAGGAATTGCTGTTACAGGAAGGCATTGCGCCAGATGAAATCTGGGGACGAGGGAAGAGCCGTTTGACCCAGATGCTCTCCCTTGTCCATCTTGGGGACTACGTGAGCCTGTATCTGGCGATGTTGAATGAAGCCGACCCCACCCCAGTGAAACCGATAGACTATCTTAAGAAGCGGCTGTCGGACATCGGCGGCTTCGTATAGCCTGTTTTTTCGTATAGCCTACTTTTCTATTCAGAATCACCACCGCGAAATGTTACCCTCTCCCCCCTATGACTACACGAAAACGCTGATCGGACAGCCGCTAATGACTATACGAAACCCCCTCTTCTCCCTTTTTATGACTACAAGAAACATCCGAGTAGACAGCCCGTTGGTGACTATACGAAATACAAGGACGAAACTTAAGGCGGGTGGCTTCGCCACCCGCCTTAAATTTTGTCCACCCTACCGGATGGCCAACTCCGACTGGCGGTCAAAGACGTGCATCCGGTCCATGTTGAAGATAACCCGCCGGGTCTGCCCAACACGGGCCGTCGTGCGCGGATCAAACCGACCCAGAAACTCGTAGCGGTCAGTATCCAGGTAGACGATGATTTCGTTGCCCATCAACTCCGTCACCGCCACGCGGGCTTCTACCGGCGCGCCGTGAATGGCCGGCGGGGCGAAGTCGGGATCGTGGACGTCCTCAGGGCGGATGCCGAAGATAATCTCCCGCCCCAGGTGCGGCCGATATATCCCCTGGCGGTCTTCGGGGATGGGCAGGAGAAAGTCGCCCGCATCCACATAGACCTGGCCGTCCCGCTCCACCAAGGTGGCGTTGAAGAAGTTCATCGCCGGGCTGCCGATGAATCCAGCGACAAAGACATTGGCCGGACGGTCATAGAGATTCTGGGGCGTATCTACCTGCTGGAGAACGCCCGCATTGAGAACCGCGATGCGGGTACCCATCGTCATCGCCTCCACCTGGTCGTGGGTCACGTAAATGAATGTGGTGCCCAGCCGTTGGTGGAGTTTGGAGAGTTCGGCGCGGGCCTGCACTCGCAGTTTGGCATCCAGGTTGGAAAGGGGCTCGTCCATCAGGAAGACCGCCGGCTCCCGGACGATGGCTCGTCCTACCGCCACCCGCTGCCGCTGACCGCCGGAGAGTTGCTTCGGTTTGCGGTTCAAGAGATTCTCAATCCCCAGGATGCGCGCGGCCTCCCGTACCCGTCGGTCAATCTCCTTCTTGGGGACCTTGCGCAGTTTCAGGCCGAAGGCCATGTTCTCGTAGACGGTCATATGGGGATAGAGGGCATAGGACTGGAAGACCATTGCGATATCCCGGTCTTTAGGCGGGACGTCGTTGACCAACCGATCCCCGATGTAGATGTTGCCAGAGGTGATTTCCTCCAGGCCCGCCAGGAGCCGCAGCGCGGTGGTTTTGCCGCAACCCGACGGGCCGACGAAGACCAGGAACTCCCCGTCTTCAATATGGATGGTGAGGTCGTTGACGGCGATGACGTCCCCGAACCTTTTGGTAACATGGTCGTATGTTACACTGGCCATTGTTCCTCCTTCAAAAAGAATCCGGATGAATCTTGCTCTCGGTTTCTGGCTACGCCAGAAGGATGCGGACACCTGTTTCGGCCAGGTCCCAGAGAGGCGCCGAATCAGCCTCGCGGGCAGTGACGATGACATCCGCGTCGGTAACCGGGCCGATGTAAGCCGCCGCCACCCGCCCCACCCTATCTGGGGGGACCAGTACTACCACCTGTAGCCCCCGCCGAAAGAGCATCCGCGCCAGTTCAGCCTGAGAGAGACGGTCGTCCGTCAGCCCTTCGGCCGCATCCACACCCCCCAGTTCCAGGATAACCCGGTCGGCCCGCAGGGTCTCCATCGCCATCCGAGCCAGATGACCGGTCAATTCCCCCTCCCCGCGCTCCAGTTGGCCACCGGTGAGAATGAGGGTGTGGGAAGTGTGGTCAGCAATCTGGCGGGCAATGGTCAGACCATTGGTGATGACCGTGAGCGCAGAATAGCCTCCCAGGGCGCGAGCCACCTCCAGAGTCAGGGCGCCGGGGCCCAGGAAGACAGCCTCGCCAGCCCGTACCAGGCCCGCCGCCGCCTTCCCAATCCGAACGGGAACCGAATCCGGGGAGGAAGGAGCATTAACCGGGGGACGAAGCGCGACGGCGCCGCCGCGTACCCGGCGGGCCAGTCCCTGGCTCTCCAGCCACTCCAGGTCCCGACGGATGGCAGGCTCCGAAGTCCCGAAGTGGGCCGCCAGGTCGGCGACCTGTACAGCACCGCTGCAAGCCAGCAGTTGGGCAATCTCCGCCCGTCTCTGGGGGGTTGGTGTTCCCATACAGTGTGATTATACAACAGGAAGGGAATTTTGTCAAGAGGTTTCCGTTCGGAAAAGTGTTCATTTCCGTTCGGAAAAGCGTTCTTTTCTGTTTGGAAAAGAACGAAAAACATGCCAAGCACTTCGGAAGTGCCTGGCACGTTTTGGTTTACAGAAAGTGCTCTGTATAGGCGGTCTCGCAGGGGCGGCCCGGACCGATCCAGGCCCGTCGGTGGGTTACGTCTATGATAATGCTGAAGACAGTCACCGATTCTATGCCGTGCTTGCAGATAGAGGTCGGGTAGTTGGCATGGTCTGCCAGCAGCGCCATAAACCGCTCCGGCGAGAGTTGCCCGAAGTTCTCCCGCAGGAGCCGCATGGCCCGGTGATAGCGCAGGATAGAGCCACCGATGTCGTTCCGGTCGGCCTCCAGGTGGCGCATCGCAGGGCTGATGTAGTGATTGGCGTGAGCCAGGATGTCATCCTCAATATACAAAGCCTCGTAGTCGGTGGCAGAGCCTTCCACGCTGTAAACCTCGCCCCAGGAGTCGGCGATGATGTTGTTGTAGTTGGAGGCGCGCTGGGGCAGGAGGCAGGCATCCATAGCCTCCCCCAGCCGCCGCGCGGCCAGGATGGCCCGGACAATCAGCAGGCGCGGCACGCCGGGCCGCACGTCCCGCGCGGAGACTTCGTTGCCGGTGAGGGCGATGCCGGCCGCGTTGAAGCCTGCGCTGATGCCCAGCCCGTCCAGGGAGACCCCCAGAAACTCCGGCTCGTCTCCGGCCTGAACCCGCAGGATGACCAGTCCCTCTTCCCGCTCCGGGGCCTCGTCGTTGGTGTGAGCCAGGAGGGTGGAACCGTCCACGGTGGCCCGGCCGCGCGCGGCGAAGTCGGTGCAGCCCCGGGCGCGCCAGTAGGCCGGCTCCCGCAGTTCCTCGCACATCGCCAGGAAGATTTCGTCAAAGGGACAGTCGGCCCCTTCGGCGACGCCCTCCAGTTCCTCCACGTACTGGGGATAGACAGCGCGAGTGTAAGCCAGGCAGAGCCGGGCCTGATGGAGAGCATCCTCCCAAGAGATGCCGCGTGGGATTGTGCCGTGCAACATTTCCAGCCGACGCCGAATATGGGGCCGCCATGCCTCGCCAATTTGCCGCCCCACCTCCCGGTGGGTACCCTGGACCGTCAAGATGGGAATCGGTTCAGTTGCCACAAAATCGCCTTCAGAAAATGGGGTTTTTGGGGGCGGCGGCTTTGCCGCCGCCCCCAAAAATTAATCTCTCCTGCGGCGGGCCCGGCGGGGGAGGCCGGCAGGCTCCAGCGCCACCGCCTCGCCCGCAAACAGCTGGATCGGCCCCACCTTCGGCTCATCTAACCCGCGCGCCCGCCGCTCCTCGCAGATGCGACAGTTCGGTGGGCACTCAAAACGGTAGTCGTCGGGCTCCGTGTAGCGGGCGATGACGCCCTCATAGTTGCGGAAAATCGCCACCCGCCCATTCCAGGCGATGAGATAGCGGGGGTTGACCGGTGTCTTCCCACCACCACCAGGCAAGTCTACCGTAAACTCCGGCACTGCGAAGCCCGTGGTGTGGCCGGAGAGGTGCTCCATAATCTCAATCCCCCGAGCGATGGTCGTCCGGAAGTGGCCGATGCCCAGGGAGAGGTCGCACTGGTAAAGACGGTAGGGGCGGACCCGGTTCTCCACCAGCCGCTGACAGAGTTCCTTGATGATCCAGGGGCAGTCATTGACGCCGCGCAGGAGGACTGTCTGGTTGCCCAGGACGAAGCCGGCGTCGGCCAATTTTGCCAGCGCCTGCCGCGCGCGGGGCGTTAACTCTTTGGGGTGGTTAAAGTGGGTGTTGATCCAGACCGGCTGGTACTTCTTCAGGGTGTTCACCAGTTCATCGGTGATGCGCTGGGGGAAGGTAACCGGCGCAGCGGTGCCGTAGCGGATAATCTCCACGTGGGGAATCTCCCGCAGTTTCGCCACGATGTACTCCAACCGCTCGGTGGAGAGCGTGAACGGGTCACCCCCGCTGAGCAGGACATCCCGGACGCCACGCGTCTCCCGGATGTAGGCGATGGCGGCGTCTATCTCCGCCTGGGAACGGGGCATATCGGTCTCCCCGGCATAGCGGCGGCGGGTGCAATGGCGGCAGTACATAGAACACTGGTCGGTGACCAGCAGGAGCACCCGGTCCGGGTAGCGGTGGGTCAGGCCAGGAGCGGGGGAGTCGGTGTCCTCATGAAGGGGGTCCCGCATATCCTCCGGACGGACGATTTTCTCATACAGGGTGGGCACGGCCCGCTTGCGGATAGGGTCCTCGGGGTCGTTCGGGTCCATCAGGCTGGCGTAGTAGGGAGTGATGGCCATTCGCAGGGTGCCCAACGACTCCTCTATCATCGCTTTCTCTTCATCCGTCAGCGGGATGACCTGGGCCAGTTCCTCCACGGTGGTGATGCGGTTGGCCAGTTGCCAGCGCCAGTCCTCCCACTGTTCCCAGGGTACGTCCTGCCACGGGGGTGGCGGAGTGCGGCGGTCTCCGGTGTGTACAGTCATACTACCTCCTGAAAGGGTCGCAGTTTGCAAGGCGCTATCGCAGGGCGCAGGAATCAGGGCAACGGTGGCAGCGGAGCCGGGAAGGGGTAGGCCTGAAGTGCCAGTTCGTCCCAGTAGCCCTTGCTGTTCACCGAGCCGTGGGAAAAGATGGCCTGTCCCCGCGCCCCCAATTCCCGGCTGGCACGGATGCGGTGGAGGGTATCGTCAAAACAGGCGTAGCCGCCATGGATACCGGGGAAGACGTACCGCCCTCCGGCGTCAGCGACGAAGTCCGCCACCAGTGTGCGGAACCTCTCCAGCGTCCAGACCGTGCTGTCCGGACAGTCGGAAGAGGGGTTCGCCGGATAGAGCATCGGTATGATGGCATCCACCCAGCCCTCGCGCAGCCAGCGCTTGGAGTCCTGGTAGTAGTCGCTGTAGCCCTGGCTGAAGGAGGGCCAGCCCCACTGGTTCTGGTAGACGCCCCAGACGGCTGCCGTTACCCAGAGGTCAGGCCTGCGGACTTTCACAGCCTCGTATGTCTCCCGGACCAGAAGGTTGACCTGTTCTCGCTGCCATTCGGCCCGGGCCGCGGGGTCCGAAAACCCGGGCGTGAACGGGTCGTAGGAGTAGTTCGGGCCCGGATAACGGACCAGGTCCAGGTGAATCCCGTCCAGGTCGTAGCGGGTCACCAGGTCGGTGACGACGCTGAGAAAGTGGGAGCGCATCCCCTCCCATGCTGGAGTGGCCCAGAGATAGGACGAACAGGTCACCAGGTTCATCGGGGCGCCGTCCGATCCGTAGACCCGCCAAGCGCTCCAGGAAACTCCGTTATTTCGGGAGAAAGTCCAGAAAGGGTGCCGCGGGTCGGTGCCGTCGGGCGGCGCGCCGACCCTGCAGAGCCAGGTCGGGTAGACGTTCAGGTAGGCATGGACCTGGAGGCCGCGGGCGTGGGCGGCCTCTATCAGCACCGCCAGCGGGTCAAAGCCCGGGGAGGTCCCCAGGGTCCGGGTGACGGTCCCCGTCAGGCGGGAGGCCCAGGGTTCGTAGCCCGGCGTGTAGTAGGCATCGCCCGTCCCGCGCACCTGGAAGAGCAGGACGTTGAAGCCCGCCGCGGCAGCCTGGTCGGCGATGGTGACCAGGGCCGACGGCTGGGCCCAGGTCCCGTCGGCACGCGTCCAGTCAAAACGGGTGACCCAGAGGGCCCGGAACTCCGGGGCGGCCCCCCTGGCGACCAGAGGCAGGTAGTTGAAGAAGTCGCCCGCCGAGACGACCGCAGCGGGCGACGTTGAGGGCAGGGAGCGCGGCCAGGTTTCGGCGGGCGGCGGAGGCTGACGGTCAAACCCCTGTTGGATGTACCAGGCGTCTTCAGTTTCAGGTTCCCGAAGGGCCAGAGGCGCCAATTGGAAATGGAAATCGGCTTCCTGGAGCACTCCGCGCCGGGCGTCGGCCTGCGCCAACGCTCTTTTATGCAGACCGGGTCCGGGCTCCGGCAGAGCCATGGATGCCAGGGCTGCGGCCAAGGAGAGCAGAGTTATTGTGGCGAGCAGTCTTTTGAAAGCCACTTTTGTGTAAATGAGAGAGACCTTGACAATCTCTGCGTTCTCTGCGGTTAGAGATTTTCCAGCGGCGGCAGGGAGTCCATTCCCACCTGTAGAGCCAGACGTTTCACTATCGCCCGTAGTTCCCGCTCCTGGTCGGGGTCCATGGGCGGGCGCTGGTAGGCAGCCAGGAGTTCCCGCACGCGCGCCTTGGCCCGCGCGAAGGTGTCCAGCCGGCCTGACTCCTCCCAAGCCCGAATGGAGCCCCGGTCCAGTACCGCCGATGGCAGGTACTGCTCCTTTGGGAAGAGTTGGCGGGTGATTTTCTGCTTGAGGAAGTCGCCCCGGAAGCCAATGGAGGCGAACATCTCCAGCGCCAGGGTGTCGGTGTGGACCTTAAGCCCTTCCACCAGCCGGAGGGCCATACCGATTGCCTCGGCGTCCACCACCAGTTTCTCCGCACTCTGGCAGGCCAGGAAGTCCAGCATCCCGGCGCCGGAGATCATGTTGATGCCGCCCAGCGCGCCGATGACGGCGGTGACGCCGCTCTCCAGTCCGGCCTGGGCATCCACCACCTTGGCGTCGCTGGCGCCCAAGTAGGTGTGGGTGGGCAGGCCCAGGGACTTACCCACCTGCGCATAGGCGACGTCTATCATCGCCGTCTCTATGGCGCCCATGGGGGTTGTGCCGTGGCGCATGTCAAAGATGGCCGGCGCGCCGCCCCAGACGATGGGGGCGCCGGGCCCAGCCAGTTGGTGGATAACGATGCCGCTCAGGGACTCCGCCGCGTGCTGGACGACGGAGCCCAAGATGGTCACCGGCGCCGTTGCGCCGGCCAGGGGCATGGAGACCATTTGCGCCGGGACGCGCGCGCGGGCCAGGTCCATCAGGTTGCGGGCACCGAACTCGCTCCAGATGAGCGGCGGAGAGGGACAGACGTCAAAGATGGCCAGCGGCTTCTGGGCCAACTCCTCCCGTCCACCGGCGAAAATGGCCAGCATATCCAACATATAGTGAGCCGTCTGGACGGAGAAAGCGCCGGTGACGATGGGCTTGGCAGAGTAGAGAAGGACGATGTAGAGTCGGTAGAGGTCACCAATGGCTTTGGGGACCTCGTTGCAGACGACGGCGGTGGACTGGGCGGCGTACTGGGGGAGCATCTCCGCTACCTGAACCAGACGGACCAGGTCGGGAGTCTGGGAGGAGCGGTGCTCCAGCGTCTCGGGGTCCAGGATGTGGACGCCGGAGGAGCCGGGGTCAAAGTGGACGGCATCGCCACCGTAGCGGACGACCGGTTCCCCGAACCGGTTGTAGAGATAAAACTCCCGGGGAACCGTCTCCAGGGCCCGCCGGACGAGGGTTTCGGGGATACGGACCACCTCGCTGGCCTCGTCCACCTGCGCGCCCGCCTCGCCCAGGAGACGGCGCGCCGCGGCATCCTGGACCTTCACGCCATGGGTCTCCAGTAGGTAGAAGGCCTCGCCCAGGACGTGGTCAATCAGGTCGGGAGTGAGCAGTTCCAATTTGGGTTGCATAGGGCACTCCTGAAACGTGAAAAGCGTGAAGCGTGAATCCCGTTTCACGCCTTAGCGATAATCCGCTCCAGTTCGGCAGCGAGTTGCGGGTCCAGCGGTTCAGGTTGATGGGTCTCCAGAATCTGCCGGGCCATAGCACGCGCCCAATCCCGGGCATCGTCCCGCTTCGCTTCCCATTCTTCATAGGGGCGTCGGTCCATAAACTTCGGCACCCACAGTTCCCGCATGTGCTTCCGGGTGTGCTTCTGGGCCAGGAAGTTGCCCCCCGGGCCCACCGCGCGAATGACATCCAGCGCCAACGTCTCATCGTCCACGACGATGCCCTTCATCATATGATAGACGATGTCAAAGATTTCGCAGTCCATGAGCATCTGTTCGTAAGACCAGATGCGGCTGCCGTGGAGAAGGCCGACGCCCAGGAGCATATCGGACATCACGACGCAGGCCATGAAGGTGGAGAGGCTGTTCTCAATCCCAGCCTGCCAGTTGGGCTCTTTGGCGCCGGTGGCGAAGGAGCCCATAGAGAGGGGGACGTTGTAGAAGTCGGCCAGGACGTTGGAGGCGGCGCCGAAGAGGAAGTCCTCCGGGCCGCCACCGGTGTAACTGCCGGTGCGCAGGTCCATTGCGGTCTGGGCAGCGGCGTAGAAGACGGGCGCACCAGGGTAGGCCAACTGAATCATCGCCAGCGCGCTGATAACCTCGGCGTTGCCGACTACCAGGTTGCCCGCCAGGGTCGCCGGGGCGGTGGTGCCGCAGGAGGTCATGGTCATAAAGCCCACGGGGACGCCGGCCTCGGCAGCCACCAGCGCCGCCTCCAGGGTACCCGGGTCCTGGCCCAGGGGCGGCGCGGTACAGAGGGCATAGGAAAGCACAGGCCGTCGGCGCAGTTCTTCCCGCCCGCCAGCAATCAGGGCCGCCATTTCCACCGACGCCCGCGCCTCCCGTTCCGAATAGATGCTCTCGGTCTGGACGTGTTTGGTGGAATTCTCCCAGGCCGCCTTCAGTTCGTAGAGGCCCCGGGTCTCAGGGGGACAGTCCTGAGCAGAGACCGGTACCCAGATAAACGCGACCTCTTCCACATAGTCGGCGACACGGGCGATTTCGGCCACGTCCTTCAGCGCGGAGAGGCGCCGCTGGCCGGTGTAGAGGTCTATGACCTGTACGCCGCAGCCGTCGGTGCCGACGTAGACGTGGTTGCCATCCAGCGGGAGGTCCTGGGCAGGGTCGCGGGCGGCCAGGGTGTAGACGGGCGGGGCCTTCTTCAGGGCATCTTCAATCAGATGGCCGGGGGCCCGGACAATCTTCGTGTTCCAGTCTACCTGCGCGCCGTGGGCCTCCCAAATCTTCAGGGCTTTGGGGGAGGGAAAGCGGACGCCGACGGTCTCAATGACGTCCAGGGTGGCAGTGTGAATGCGCCGGACCTCCTCCGGGCTCAGAATCTGGAGGCTGAGGCGCGGGTTGGTGATGGATTTGATAGGTCGGGGCATAGGACTCCTTTGCAGGTCGCAGGTCACGAGTTGCGGGTGCCGTCTACCTGGAAGTCGGCCTCTCCGGGCCTGTGGCCAATGGTCAGCCTGCGCTGACCAGTTGTTTGGCGACGGTGACGGCGCCGATGGCGTCCTCGCTGTAGCCGTCTGCGCCGATTTCCTGGGCCCAGGCCCGGGTGACGGGCGCTCCGCCGACCATCACTTTGACCCGCGAGCGCAGGCCGGCGTCCTCCAGGGCCTCCACCACATCCCGTTGGCGGACCATGGTGGTGGTCAGCAGAGCACTCATACCGACAATGTCGGCATTCACCTCGCGCGCCTTCTCCACGAAGGTTGTCACCGGCACATCCACACCCAGATCGTAGACGCGGAATCCGCCGACGGAGAGCATTGTTGCCACCAAGGTCTTGCCGATGTCGTGGATGTCGCCCTCCACGGTGCCAATGACGACGGTGCCCAGAGTCTGGCGCTGACCGCCCCGGCGGGTAATCTCCGGCTCCAGGACAGCAACGGCTGCCTTCATCGCTTCGCCCGCCAGGACCAGGTCGGGGAGGAACATCTCGCCTTTGCCGTACTGTTCGCCGACGTAGTCCACGCCGGGAACGAAGCCCTTGTTGATGGCCTCCAGGGGGTCTATGCCCGCCTCCACGGCCTTCCGGGCCAGGTCGGCAGCGGCGTCGGGGTCACCGTCAATGATGCTCTGGGCCATTGCACGGAAGAGTTCGTCAGTCATACTTGCCTCCGGGGTTCAGGATTACGGGTCACAGGGACGGCACTCCGCTCCGCTTCGTGCCGGACTACAAACGAATATATCACAGGACGGAGTGGATGTCAAGTTGAGAATTGAAAAACGAATGAAAACGGTTGTCAGGGATTGAAATGTGTGGTAAAATAGGCAAAAGATGTTGAAAATCGTAATAACAAATGACAGAACGAGGGAATGACGAAATGACCAACGACCATCAGAGGAGGGAGTGAATGAAGGAGATAGACTTTTCCGGGATTCAGACGGTACTTCCAGGGCCGCAGGCACAGGCTATTGTGGAGCGGAGTGAGCGGGTCGTGTCCCCATCGCTGCCGCGAGCATATCCGCTGGCAGTGAAGCGGGCCTACGGGTGTGTGGTGGAGGACGTGGACGGTAATCAGTTTCTGGACTGTATGGCCGGCATCGCGGTCTGTTCTACAGGCCACTGCCACCCGCGCGTGGTGCGGGCGATCCAGGAACAGGCGGAACGGTGGCTCCACATCTGCGGCGCCGACTTCTATGACCCGCAGTACATCGCCCTCTCGGAGCGGCTGGCAGCGATCGCGCCCGGGGACGAGCCGAAGCGGGTCTTTCTGGGCAACTCCGGCGCGGAGGCGGTGGAGGCAGCGTTGAAACTGGCCCGCTACCACACCGGGCGCCCGTATGTCATCGCTTTCTTCGGCGCATTTCACGGCCGGACGATGGGCGCGGTCTCGCTGACGGCCAGCAAGCCAGTCTACCACCGGGGCTTTATGCCGCTCCTGCCGGGCATCGTCCATGTGCCCTACGGTTATTGCTACCGCTGCGCGTACAACCTGACCTACCCATCCTGCAACCTGGCCTGCGTGGACTTCATAGAGAAGACGCTGATGGGCCGGTCGGTGCCGCCGGATGAGGTGGCGGCGATTTTTGTAGAGCCGGTGCAGGGCGAGGGTGGCTATGTTGTCCCGCCGGATGGGTGGCTTCAGAAACTGCGCGCGCTGTGCGACCGGTACGGCATCCTGCTGGTAGCCGACGAGGTGCAATCCGGGATGGGGCGGACGGGGAAGTGGTTCGCCACCGAGCATTGGGGGGTGGTGCCGGATATCCTCTGCCTGGCGAAGGCATTGGCTTCGGGGATGCCGGTCTCAGCGATGGTCGCCCGGGAATCGGTGATGACATGGCCCTCCGGAGCGCATGGAAGTACGTTCGGCGGCAACCCGGTCGCCTGCGCGGCCGCTCTGGCGACCATAGAGGTGATAGAGCAGGAAGGGCTGATGGAGAACGCGGTCCGGGTGGGCAACCGTCTCCTGGAGGGGCTGCGCACCCTGGCCCGGGAGGTGGAACAAGCGGGTCGCCCGCCGTTCATCGGCGACGTCCGGGGGCTGGGGCTGATGATTGGGGTAGAACTGGTCCAGGACCTGGAGAGCCGGGCGCCGGCCCACGACGAGGCTGAGCAGGTAATGGAGGAATGCTTCCGCCGGGGGTTGCTGGTGCTGACCTGCGGGGCCAGTTCCATTCGCTTCGCGCCGCCACTGGTCATCACAGAAGCCGAGGCGGACCGGGCGCTGGAGATTTTTGCGGACGCGCTGCGGGCCGCGAGCCGCTAAGAGGGCCCGCGCTCCGGGGACGCGTTGGGGGCGGGTTGGGGGCGGCGGCAAAGCCGCCG
>DAOTWK010000281.1:0-1700 GCA_034435815.1 Anaerolineae bacterium
CTCGCATTCTGGTAGTAGACGACGAAGCGACGACCCGGATTTCCTTGGCAGAGTTATTGCGTCTGGAGGGGTACGACGTGAGCATCGCAGCCAGTGGTGAGGATGCGTTAGAGGTCATTGACCGCAATCCTCCATTTGACCTGATGGTTTTGGATATTAAGATGCCGGGCATGGATGGCTTGCAGTTGACCGAGGCTGTCCAGCGGCGTTCCCCTGATACAGTGATTATTCTCCTTACCGCGTTCGGGACCCTGGAAACAGCCATTCAAGCGCTTCGTCGGGGAGCCCATGATTATCTCTTGAAGCCCTGCCCTGTTTCTCAGATTCTGGAGAGCGTTCGGAAAGGCCTGAGCAAACGGTATCAGGAGCGGCAGCGAAGAGAACTGGTCTCTCGCCTGGAGCAAACCCTTTCGGAATTGCGGGCGATTGAGCAGCCGGATGTCGCCGTCGCACCGCCGGTTTCTTCAGGGGAGCGGTACCTGGAGGTTCAGGATGTACGATTGGACCGGGAGCGCCACCAGGTCTGGATTGGAGATCGACCAGTAGACCTGACACCGACCGAATTCAAATTGCTTTCCTACCTGATGGAACGAGCCGAGCAGGTCTGCAGCCCTCAGCAACTGGTTCGCCAAGCCCAGGGGTATGAGACGGATCCATGGGGTGCCCGGGCCATCGTTCGCGTTCATATCCGGCGCCTGCGACGGAAGATGGAGCCCGATCCTGCCCGGCCTCGCTATATCGTTAATGTGCGCGGGGTAGGGTATACATTCCCCAGAATACCTCCAGAGTCAGCCGAGTCGGAAGAGGACGACCTGTAACCAAACCGTAACGGCTTCGCAATCCCCCACTTGCTCATTCTGTGGTACGCTACAAGCAGTGTCGCCACTTGGTCAGGGCGGCATTAAGCGATACCAGGAGTATGTGTAGAATGAGCGAGGGACCCCTGTTCCCTTCTCGGTTATCCTCGGGTTGGATGGAAACCGTTCAGCACTCCTTGGCTACCCTTCAGCGGGGTATTGGAGGGGAATGCGTTCTGCTGGCCAGCGGACATGGGGAGGTGATTGCCCAAACTGGCATTGCGGAGGACTTCCTGATGGAGGACCTGCTGCCTCTTTTCGTGGAGGAAGCGTCGCTGACGGTTCGCCTGGGAGACTCTATTGGAGATGGGACGGGCGTGAGTTTGCATCATTATGAGGGAAACCAGCGCCAAATCTATGTGGGAGTAGCGTCCCAGAGTCGTCTACTGTTAATTGTGGTCAGCCGTCAGCCTCCCCCGCGTCGCCTGGGCGTCATATGGCTCTTTCTGCGGCGCACCCTGCATGAACTGAGCCGTCTTCTGCCCTCTCCCGAAGAGCCGGCGGCGTGGCAAAGCAGGAGGACCGGTTCTCTGACGCCTGAGCAGGCCCGCGCTCTGGGACTCTGGCCGGAGGAGTGATTCTGTTTCAATCGCCTATAAGCCTGCGGATGGAGGAACTATGAGTTCTTTGACGGCAGTATCCCGACAATGGCGGTGGACGGACGTATCTCCTGGCGATACTGCCGGAGGGCGATCCGGAAATCTTTCGCGGGTTCAACGCTTACGGCGGTTCTTGCGACGAACCGTCCGTCGGCGCCGTTCCCGTCAGGACCCCTCCCAATAAGGAGGATTTCAATTTTTAGGGGGTTGCTATCCGTATGACCGCCAGGCGCCCTGTGGATGT
>DAOTWK010000282.1:0-7144 GCA_034435815.1 Anaerolineae bacterium
GTCGCCACCGCCTACGACGAGGCCGGCCTGGTCACCGGCTTCCGCCAGCAGACGGTGGACGTGGGGGACGGGCTGGCCCCCGGCGCCGCCGCCTCCTTCCGCATGCGCTTCACCCTCTACAAAGGTGTCCCCGCCGATTTCGCCGTTATTGCGTATGGGAAGACGCGATAAAAAGCACAAAATGGTGGACTCAGTGAGCAGCGGCTCGCTGAGCCTGTGATTCTGTTTCCGGAGGTCCGTAATGTACCCCGTCCTGAGAAAACTGGTCCGTTGTCTCTTCCCCCTTCTGGTTCGGATACGGGTGACAGGGAAAGAAAACTTCCCGCCCAGCGGTCCCTACATCCTGGCGACCAATCACCTCTCCGTCTTTGACCTCCCCCTGTTGCTGATGGTCTGCCCCCACACGGTGCGCGCATTCGCTGCCTCCAAGCACCGCCGCAACCTCTTCTATTTCGTCGTCCTGAGCGCGGCGGGCTCCATCTGGGTCCGGCGGGGCGAAATAGACCGGGAAGCGCTGCACGGCGCGTTTGAGGTCCTCAAAAAAGGCGAAGTGCTGGGCATCGCTCCGGAAGGAACCCGCGCCCGCCAGGTCTATGCCCTCCAGCCGGGAAAGACCGGCGCCGCCTACATCGCCACCCGCGCCAACGTCCCCATCATCCCCGTGGGGCTGACCGGGACCGAAAAAATCAAAGAGAACCTCCCCCGCCTGCGCCGCACCGACGTGACGGTGACCATCGGCGAACCCTTCCGCCTGCCCGAGAGCGGACGGGTGCGCGGGCCGAAACTGGACGAGTACACCGATATCATCATGCGCCGCATCGCGGCGCTCCTTCCCCCTGAATACAGAGGTGTTTATGGCTGAGAACCGATCCTACACTCTGCATATCGTCTCTCACACCCACTGGGACCGGGAATGGTATCGCCCCTACCAGCAGTTCCGCTTCCGGCTGGTCCGCCTGGTGGCGGAACTGGTGGACATCATGGAGCGCGACCCTGCCTACCGTTATTTCCTGCTGGACGGACAGACGGTGGTTCTGGAGGACGTGGTAGACGTCCGCCCTGACCTGGAAGGCCGCTTGCGGCGGCTGATTCAGGAGGGACGGCTCTTCATCGGCCCCTGGTTCGTCCTCCCGGACGAGTTTCTGGTGAGCCCCGAGGCGCTGGTACGCAATCTCCTGCTGGGTGACCGCATGGCCCGCGCCTGGGGGGCCAAAATGGCCGTCGGCTACGTCCCCGACACCTTCGGGCACATCTCCCAACTGCCCCAACTCCTGCGCGGGTTCGGGATGGATACCGCCGTCATCTGGCGCGGTGTCGGAGATGCCCCCACCGAGTTCCGCTGGGCCGCCCCCGACGGCACCGAGGTCCTGGTCGGCTACCTGCGGGACTCCTACAGCAACGCGGCCCATCTCCCGGCGGACGAAGTGGGCTTCGCCGCAGCGCTGGCGGCGGAGCGGGACCGCCTGGCCCCCTATGCCACTACCTCCCACCTGCTCCTGATGCAGGGCACCGACCACATGTTCCCCCGCGCCGACCTTCCGCGCTTGATGGAGGCCGCCGACCGCGCCCTCCCCGACCGGGTCCTCCATTCCAGCCTTCCGGGCTACGTCGCGGCGGTGCGGGCCGAACTGGGGGAGGAGGGCATCCGCAACCTCCCTCTTCGCACCGGCGAGATGCGCGACCCCTCCCGCGCTCACCTCCTGCCCGGCGTCCTCTCCACCCGGATGTGGATCAAGCAGAGAAACCACGCCTGCCAGACCCTGCTGGAGCGCTGGGCCGAACCGTTCTCTGCCATCGCGGATCAGCAATCACTCATTCCCTTCATCCGCCGGGCCTGGAAATACCTCATAGAAAACCATCCCCACGATTCCATCTGCGGCTGTTCCGTGGATCAAGTCCATCGGGAAATGCAGACCCGCTTTGACTGGTGTGAGCAGATTGGGGAGGAAGTCACCCGGACGGCGCTGGAAGCGGTCGCCGCGCAGGTGAACACGCAGGGGGAGGGAACGGTCGCCCTGGTCGTCTTCAACCCGTCCTCCACGCCCCGCACCGACCGGGTTATCGCCGCCGTCTCTCCGCCAGTGGACCCCGAAGGGAGCACGCTGATCGGACCGGACGGGCGCCCCGTCCCCTTCCGGGTCCTGCGCCACACCGTCGGCGCGGAAATGGAGTTGACCTTTGACCGGGAGACCATGCGGCAGATGGCCGCGATGGCGGTGGCCGGCGGAGGCGTCGTCTACGGCGACCGGGCAATCCGGGGGATGAGTGTCTGGCGGGAGGGGGATATAGGCCATCTGACCCTCTCCGTTGGGCGGGGGACGGCGGGCGCTCCCCCCGAACACCTGGCCGACGCCGTCGCCGTCCTGCAGGCCCTGCTGGAGGACCCGACGGTGGGGCAGTTCATCGTCCGGGTGCGGGAGGACGAGGCGCTGGAGGTCGCCTTCGTCGCTTGGAACGTGCCGCCTCTGGGCTATGCCACCTACCGCTGGGTTCGCCAGAAAGCCGAAGTGCCTGACCCTTCGGAAGTGCCAGGCACTTCCGTCATAGAGAACGAATTCTTCCGCGTAGAGGCCGACCCTCAGACCGGCGCCCTGACGGTCACGGACAAAGAGACGGGACAGGTGCTCACCGATGTCCACCGCTTCGTGGACGGCGGCGACCGGGGAGACGAGTACAACTACTGCCCGCCGGAAGAGGACCTCCTGGTGGATCGGCCTGCTCTCCCGCCCGTCATTCGCCGGGAGGCCGACGTGCTGGGGGAGAGCCTGGTGATAGAAATGGTCTACCGGGTGCCCGAGGCGCTGGCCCCGGAGCGGCGCCGTCGCAGCGAGAAGTGGGTGGGCCTGCCCATCACCACACGGGTCACGCTGACGGCGGGCGTGCGGCGGGTGGACTTTGAAACGGTAGTGGAGAATACCGCGCAGGACCACCGGCTGCGGGTCCACTTCCCGGCCCCCTTCACCCATCCGCAGGCCTGGGTGGAGGGGCACTGGGACGTTGTAGCGCAAGATGTCGGCGGTGACGCAGGCTGTCGGCCTGCGATGCCGGACTGGGCCGAACAGCCGGTCCCCACCCGCCCCCAGCGTGGCTGGGCTTGCCTCTCCGACGGCCGGTTTGGGGTGACCATCGCCAATCGGGGCCTGCCGGAGGTAGAGGTAGTGCAGGCCGAAGGCCATTCCGAGATCGCTCTGACTCTCCTGCGGTGCGTGGGCTGGCTTTCGCGGGACGATTTCCTGTGCCGGGCCGGGCATGCCGGCCCAGCGCTGGCCGTACCGGAGGCCCAGTGCCCGGGCCGCCATACCTTCCGCTACGCGCTGATCCCCCACGCCGGGGACTGGCGGACCGCCTTCGCAGAAGCGGATGCCTTCCAGACCGACCTGCGGGTCCTATCGGTGCCGGCCCATTCGGGGCCCCTCCCGCCGGTCCTGTCGTTCGTCCAGATAGACCCGCCCGCGCTGCGCCTGAGCGCGCTGAAGCCGCCGGAGGAGGGGGAGGGATTCATTTTGCGGTTGTGGAACGTAGAGGAACATCCGGTGGAGGGGACCGTCCGCTTCTGGCGACCCTTCGCGCGGGCCCTGCGGGTCAGCCTGGCGGAGCGAGGGGAAGAGGTCCTGGAGACCGATACCGATACCCTCCGCCTGACCGTTGGCGGGCGGCAGGTGGTGACAATACGGGTTGAATAAAGAGAGATGCCAGGCACTTCGGAAGTGCCTGGCATCTCCCTGGCATCTCAAAGCAACTTATTCAGGCCGCTTTTCTTTCAGGCGTGCGGCCTTCCCCCTTAGCCCCCGCATGTAGTAAAGCCGTCCTCGCCGGACTTTCCCGTGTCGGGTGACTTCCACCTTTTCCACGCGCGGGGAGTAGAGGGGGAACGTGCGCTCCACGCCGATGCCGTGGGCGGCGATGCGGCGGACGGTGAAACTGGCTCCGGCGCCACTACCCCGTACCCGGATGACCATGCCCTGGAAAACCTGCACCCGCTCCCGGCCTCCCTCCACAATGCGAGCATGCACCCGCACCGTATCCCCGGGCCGCAGGTCGGGGATATTCGGGTTTCGCTCCAGTTGTCGGTTCAGCGATTCAATCAAGTCCATTGACTCACCTCTAATTCCATATCCAGCGGCTCAACGGTGGCGTATTATACCATAAGCCAGAAATCCGGCAAGTCATCGGCAATAGATCGGGCTGCTGAAAATCCAGCCGCGCGCCCGTCCCTGGAACGTCCGCCAGACCTCCACCCGGTACGCGCCCGGCTCCGCCGTCGTGAACCGAAGGGTCCGGCCATAGGTACGGGCCACCACCCGGCCCTCCCGCAGGAGACGAATCGTCCCCGGCCGGGGGACCTCCACCTCAAAGACCAGAGCGCCAGCGCGGGGGATTTCCTCCCCCATCGTCGCCACGGCTGGCCCGCTGCGGACATGGAAGCGGAAGCCGCGCGTGGCTCCCATCTGGTCGTACCCCACCCATGTGCGCCCCGCCCGCAGCGCGTCGTAGATCAGCCGCCGGTCTGTCTCCAGATCACCGGTTAGTGGTTGCTCTACCAGGACATGGGTGTTGACCCAGCGAAAGAGCGTATCGTAGGGGAAAACGACCCGCCGGATAGGCCCCAGACGGTAAGTATGCCCGTGAGCGTCTGCCCCACCGATGGCCGTCACTTTCCGACCGGCCCGCAGGAGCGCATCCCACTGGCGCAGTGTGGCGCGAAATGGTCCCCGAATCCCCAGTTCTGGGAACAGCGCGTAGAAGAGCGCCGCCAATCGCCCCCACAGCAACCCCTTGAACTCCGACATCGCGTTCCAGATTTCCAACCCCGCGTACCCCTCCACCTCCCAGTTCACCCAGGGGATGGGCTCTAGGTCCGGACTAATGGGGCTGCCCTTTTCATAAGGGTGGGCCAGAAAACAAATGCCGCCTCGCTCAGTGACTTCGTGGATTAACTGCTGGGGGTCAGCAGCGAGGGGGGCCAGTTCCGCTTCCGCCCCATAAATGAGAAGATGGTTGACCTGGGGGTATCGGCGCACGGAGTGGACCTCCTCCCCCACCAGGAGCAGGACGCCGTCGGTATATCCCTCCACTCCGTGCACCCAGATGTTATGGTCGGTGACGACAACGAAATCCAGACCAGCCCGGGCAGCCGCCCGCGCGACCCCCCGGTGGTCCGCGATCCCGTCGGAGTAAACGGTGTGGACGTGCAGGTTGCCGACGACCTCGTAGTAGCGCATTTCGGGGCAATCATACCCGATGGTTGGGGCATTGTCAAGTCGCCTGCACTCCTTCCTGCCGTTTCAGCATCCAGCGGGCAAAATCGGCCAGTTCTCCCTGCCCGTCGGGAGGCGGCTCGTTGGCCGGGTGAGGGGCCTTTCGGTCAGCGATCCAGAATGTCCGCATCCCGACCTGGCGGGCCGGGCGGATGTCCATCTTCCACTCGTCTCCCACCATAATGCACTCCTCCGGCGCCCGCCCCAGCCCTCGGGCGATCTCCGCAAAAAAGGCTGGATGGGGTTTGGTGGCATGCATCACTTCGTAGGACGTGATGAGGTGGTACGGGAACTCCTCCACTGGCACGCCCGCCCAGGCCAGCCGCTGGTCTATTGCCGTGCGGGGGAAGAGAGAATTGGTGGCGATAGCGACCTGGAACCCCTGCCGGAAGAGCCACTCCATCAGCGGCCGCGCGATGCGCACCGGACGGGTGAGCGCTTGCAGCGCGGGGAAGCGGGTGGCGTAAAACTCTGCGAACAGCGGCTCCATCTCCTCGCGCGTCCGGCCGATGGCCGGGAAGAACGCGGCATCAAAGACCTCCTGATTGGTCCGCTCCGACCCATTGTTGGCCATCATCGCGTCCGTCGCGCGCATCAGATGACGGATAAACGCGTCCGGCGGGTAGTGGTCGGCGATGAACTGGCCCAGAAGCCCCAGATAGGCCGGGATGAACTGTTCCATGTTGTTTTCCAGCAGGGTGTTATCCAGGTCCAGAAGTACGGCGCGAATCACGGCTCCTCCTTGTGATGGTACATTGGCAAATTGGTCATTGGGCCATTCGGTCATTGGGTCATTCCGTCATTTCTTCCGCGCGTCGCTCCCCGATGATGCGTCCGTCCCGCATCAGCAGAATCCGGTCGGCGCGGCGGGCTACCGACGGGTCATGGGTGACGATGATGATCGTCGTCCCCAGGTCCCGGTTCAACTCCCGCATCAGCGCCACCACCTCCGCTCCACTCTGAGAGTCCAGGTTTCCCGTTGGCTCGTCGGCCAGGAGCAGAGCGGGACGGTTCGCCAGCGCGCGGGCGATCGCCACCCGCTGCCGCTCCCCGCCGGACATCTGGTTGGGCAGGTGGTTCATCCGGTCGCGCAACCCCACCCGCTCCAGCAACTCCTCCGCCCGTCGTCGGCGCTCCCGGCGGCCCACGGGCTGGCCCATCATGGGCACCTCCACGTTCTCCCGCGCCGTCAGCGTGGGGATCAGATTGTGTAACTGAAAGACGAAGCCCACCGTCCGGGCACGGAAGGTATCCAGGTCCCGAATCCGGGCCAGGTTCTGCCCGTCCACCCAGATTTCCCCACTTGTGGGCCGATCCAGCGCGCCGAGGATATGGAGCAGGGTGGACTTCCCGGAGCCGGAGGGCCCCATCACGGCGACGAATTCCCCCCGGCCCACCGTCATTGTCAGCCCGTCCAGCGCCCGGACCTCCGCGCCGTCTCCGTAGACCTTCACCAGGTCCTGTGCGATAACAATCGCCTCCCTCTCCATAGTCCCCTCACGTTTCACTCCTCAACATCCACAAACGCCGTCATCCCCCAGCGCAGGGCCGGGTCTGTCTCCTCCAGCGCGATGATGGCGGTGTAGCGCACCCCACCGGCTCCCGGCTCCGCCATCGGGTAGATGCGGGCGATGTGGCCCCTGAATGCCCGGTCTGGTACTGCGTCAAAGGTGACGATTGCCTTCTGGCCCACCTGCACCCGCGCCACGTCCACCTCGTCCAGGTCGGTGGTCTCCACCTGGAGGGCGGTCAGGTCTCCCAGTGTCACCAGCGGTTGGCCAGGCGCGGCCAGTTCCCCGGCCCGGACGTGGACCCGCCCGACGGTCCCCGCAAAGGGGGCACGGATTTCGCAGCGGCTCAGGGCCAGCCGCGCCGCTTCCAGCGCG
>DAOTWK010000283.1:0-2205 GCA_034435815.1 Anaerolineae bacterium
GGCGGCCGAAGGCCGCCGCCGCACCCTCCCTCATCCTTGAGTTGACAAAATTCTTCCCCGCTGGTAGAATACAACCCGCATGGCCCGTTCGTCTAGTGGACCAGGACGCTGGCCTCTCAAGCCGGAAACAGGGGTTCGAATCCCCTACGGGCCACTCAGATGACGTGCCAGGCCCTTCCGAAAGTGCCTGGCACGTCCCTGTTTGTAGCGTAAGATTAACCTTGCGCTACTTTCTTTATCCGCCATCGTTGCATCCCCCAGCCGATGAGCACCCCCAGCGGCGCCAGTATCACCCCCAGAAGCCCCGTCGGCACCATCTGCAGGAGGTCCATGTAGTACTTGAACCCCAGTTTCAGGTCCGGAAGAGCCCAGGAGAAGCGGATGTTATAGAGCCAGTAGAACAGGTCCACCTGGAGCAGAAGCAGATAGCCCACGAAGAAGGCAAAGGTGACCATCCGCTCCAGGGTCTGCAGAAGGGGTCTCTTCCAGGAGACCAGGGCCAGCAGGAGCCCCGCCGCGATGAAAGAGATGGCCGCGTCCAGCAATCGTCCGTTGAAGAAGGTTTTGATCTGGGCCTCAGAGTTGAAGGCGGAGAGGGACCAGTTATACCCCCGTCCGAAGAAGAGGGCGTTATAAAAGACGAAGTAGAGCAGGGCAAAGCCCAGCGGGAGCAGCAACTGGCGCAGCCGCCGCCGGAAGAGGAGCAGGTAGAGGAGCGGGACCAGGGCGATACCCAGCGCGATGGGCAGACGCAGGAGCCGTTCCCGCCAGAGGCGCTTCGCCCGGGCGGCCTGGGCCCGCGCCGTGATCTCTTCCCCCATGCTACTCAAGGCCCCTTCTTCCCCCCGGGCCAGCCGCTCCCGGTACTTAGTCAAAACCTCCCCGGCAAATGGCCTGACCCCCAGAGTCTGAGCGTAGGCGTCGTAGAGCCCAACCAGTTGCAGGCCAGCATTCACCCCGATCCGTCCCTTCGCGTCAGCGGAGGCTTCCAGCATCTCCACCAGCGGGCGGCCCTGGGCGTGGACGGGGATAGGGAGGCCCAGCAGGGCAGCAATGGTGGGGGCGATGTCAACCTGGAGCCGCTCCGTGTAGGCCCCGTGGCGAATGGTCTTCCCCACCATCACCAGCGGGACGTGCAGGACCGACCGCTCCCAGCCCCCATGCCCGCCGATGTCCACATGTCCGTGATCACTGGTGACGATCAGGACGTCCTTCTCCAGGTCCATCCGCTCTGCCAGGCGGCCAATGTGGTCATCCACCCTCCGCACCTCGTCCAGGTACTGGGAACTGACGCCGCCGTACTGATGCGCCAGTTCGTCTGTCCCCCCGAAGTAGATCAGGATGAGACCCTGGGGGTAGTCATCCAGCACCCGAATGGCCAGGCGGAGAGTGTCGCTATCCATTTGGGCCCAGGCCTCCGGCGGGGCATCCTCACTCTCAGGGCCGGGCACTTTCACGAACGCCGTGAGGTGGGAGCCGTAGAGTTTCTCCCATCCCCCTGCCCCCACAATGACGGCAGGCATCCCTGCATCCCGGGCCGCCTTGAAGACGGTATCCACCTGGACCTCCCCTTCGTACCAGTTAGTGGTCACCCCGCTCATTTCCTGCCAGGTGCCTGAGGCGATGACCGTCCAGGACGGATAGGAGAGGGACGGTTGCCCGACCCGAACGGAGAGGTCGGCGCCCTGCCGGCGGAGTTCGTTCAGACGGGACATATTCTGGGAGGCGTCCAGCCGGAGGCCGTCCACCAGGACCAGGACGACCCGTCGGGCCAGGGGTTCGGCCGCGCTCCCCCGGGGCAGGTTGGTAAGGTAGGGAGTCTGATACTCCACCACCGAATCCCAGCCGATCACGGCCACGTTCTGGGCCTGGTAGCCGATGGCGGCCAGGATGAGGAGGACCAGGACCAGCAGCAGGATTTTCCCCACGCGAGCCATATCGCACCTCCGATCAGATTTCGGGTGACTGTCACCTTGTCGCGGTTTAACGTAATGAATCCGGCGACTCATTACCCGACACGACGGTGAACCTTTGGATTAGGACGCAGAGTAACGCAGATAAAACGCAGATTTCAACGATTTTCAGGGCAAATCTGGATGGTCGGGATGATTTGTTAATTTGCAAGAAGGCGGCAGTCACCTGATGAATGTTTAACTGGCGAGTTTACGGCTCAGTTTCTCCAGCATATCCGCCACCATCGTCGGA
>DAOTWK010000284.1:0-2434 GCA_034435815.1 Anaerolineae bacterium
GACCTGGCCCGCCGGACGGCCCAAATGGAGGCCGCCTCCACCGTCGCCCGGCGCGCCGCCGAAATCCGCGACCTGGATGCCCTGCTGAACGAGACGGTCCGGTTGATCTCGGAGCGGTTTGGCTTCTACCACGCGGGCATCTTCCTGGTAGATGAGGCCGGAGAGTACGCTGTCCTGCGGGCTGCTTCATCGGAGGGCGGCAGGCGGATGCTGGCCCGGGGCCACCGGCTGGCCGTCGGCGAGGTGGGCATTGTTGGCTACGTGGCGGGGACCGGGAAACCCCGCATCGCGCTGGATGTGGGCGCGGATGCGGTCTTTTTCAGTAACCCTGATCTTCCTTACACACACTCGGAGATGGCGCTGCCGCTGAAGGTGGGGGAACGGGTCATTGGTGTCCTGGACGTTCAATCGGTAGAACCTTCTGCTTTCACCGACGAGGACGTGGCCGTTCTGCAGACAATGGCCGACCAGATTGCGCTGGCCATTGAGAACGCCCGCTTGCTGGCGGAGGTCCAGGACCGCCTGCGCGAGGTGGAGGCCCTGAGCCGGGAATACGCCCACCGGCGGTGGGAGCAGATGGTTTCCGAGCGGCCTGCCTGGGGCTACGTTTACGATGGTGTAGAGGTGAGGCTCAGGGAACAGGCCTCTCCTCCCGAAGGGATTTCATCTGGCCTCACGGTCCCTCTGCAACTGGCCACTGGCGAGATCATCGGGCAAGTGGCGCTGGCTCTCCCCGATCGGTCTCCCACCGACGAGGACGTTGCCCTAGCCCAGGCCGTGGCCCAGCAGGCCGCGCTGGCGCTGGAGAGCGCCCGCCTCTTCCAGGAGACCCGGCGGACGCTGGAGGAGATGGAAGCCCTCTACCGGGCCAGCGAGGCGATCAACACGGCCAGCACACCCGATGAAGTACTGCATGCATTTGTGGACCACGTGGTCCCGTCCCGGATTGACCGCTGCGTGCTGGCGATATTAGACCCCCAGAGCCCACCGGACGATCTGGCGCTGGACGTGGTGGCGGCGTGGGATCGCGGTAAAGAACGCTCTCCCTCCCTGGGCAATCGCTGGCACATTTCCCAGATTCCCTTCATCGCCCGGCGGGCCACTGAACCGGTCGTTATTCCGGATGTGGTCACATACCCCGAGGTGGACGAGGTATCCCGGCATGTGTTTATGAACATCCTGGGCGTTCGGGCCGTCCTGGGTGTCCCGCTGATGGCCGGCGAGCGGCTCCTGGGATGGCTGATGGTGGAATCCCTCTCCGGGCCCTATCCCTTCACGGACCGGGAAGTCCGCCTTTACCGGACGCTGGCCGACCAGGCAGCGCTGGCGCTGGAGCGGATGCGCCTCTTTGAGGAGACCCGACGTCGGGCCGAATGGGAGCGTATTCGCGCTGAAGTCTCTGCTCGCGTTCGTGCTTCCACCGATATGGAGACCATCCTGCGTACCGCGGTCCGGGAATTGGGGCGGGCCTTCCGGGCGGCGGAGGGGATTATCCAGTTACACCGGGGCGATGGCTATGGCGGTTGAGGTAGACCGGGACATTATCACCCTGATCCGTCAGAAACTGCCGGAACTGGTCCGGAGCGACCCGGAAATCCGGGCCTGGGTGCTGGAGATTGCGGGGGAGCGTTTTGCCGATCGGGCCCAGACGGAGGGCCGCTTTGAGGAGATGCTGGCGGAACTGCGCCGGGAACGGGAGGAATGGAACCGCCGCTGGGAGGAACAGCGGGCGGAATCGGAGCGGCGCTGGGCTGAATGGGAACGGCGCTGGGAGGAGGAGCGGGCGGAATCGGAGCGACGCTGGGCCGAATGGGAGCGGCGCTGGGAAGAGGAGCGGGCGGAATCGGAGCGGCGCTGGACCGAGTGGAGCCGCCGCTGGGAGGAACAGCAGGCAGAATGGAACCGCCGTTGGGAGGAGAATCAGGAACAGATCCGCCGCTTGACTCAGCGGATAGAATCCGGTATCGGTGCGATTGGCGCTCGTTGGGGCATCTTTGCCGAATCCGCCTTCCGCAACGGCATCCAGGCCATCCTGGAGGAGAGTTTCGGCGTCCGGGTTTTTCGGTATCAGGGGTATGACCATACCGGCGAGATTTTCGGGCACCCGGACCAGGTGGAACTGGACCTCATCGTCCAGGATAGCACCCTCATTATCTGTGAGATCAGGTCTTCTATGAGCCGTTCGGATATGTACACTTTTGACCGCAAGGTTCGTTTTTACGAGCGCAAGGAGGGGCGACGGGCCGACCGTAAGATCGTGATTTCGCCGATGGTGGAGGAGCAGGCCGTTCGGGTGGCCCGTCAATTAGGGATTGAGGTATACACTCACGCCGACGAGGTCCCGCTATAAGCGGATGAGGTGAATGCTTATGGAACGGTTTTCTTTCCGACGGTTTCTGAACACCCTGGGGGGACGGCTGGCCGGTCTGGCCCT
>DAOTWK010000285.1:0-3417 GCA_034435815.1 Anaerolineae bacterium
CTGGCCCTCCGCACCCGCCGACAACCAATCCCGCCCGGCACACCGCCCGTCTTCCGCACGGCCGAACGCTCTCTCCGTCGCGCGAGCACCGCCATCGCCGCCTTCGGCCTCCTGGCGGGCATCCTCCACCCCAGCCTCTCCCTTCTGGATCACCCAATCTCCGGCATCCTCTTCCCCATCCTCTCCGCCCTTCTGACCCTCTGCGGCGTCGCCATCCTCTCCGGGTTGATCCAGACCCTCAACACCGTCCAGGTCCGGATGGAAGAATGGCTGGAAGAGGTCCGACAGGCCCAGGCCCTGGCCGCCGACCGGGAGCGCATCAGTCGGGAACTCCACGACGGCATCATCCAGTCCATCTACGCCGCCGGACTGATGCTGGAAGGCGTTCGGGCGACCATCCCCGAAGACCCCGCTGCCGCTCAGGCCCAACTGGGCCGCGTCCTGCAGAGTCTGAACCAGACCATTCAGGACATCCGGCGCTACATCTTTAACCTCCAGGGCGGCTTTCCCCAATCCGACCTGGTCAGCGGACTGGAAGAACTGCTGCGGGACTTCCGCATCAACACCCTGCTGGAGACTCGTCTCACCGTTGTCGGCGAAGAGCGGGAAAGGCTGAGCGCTGAACAGCGACAGCACATCCTCCAGATTGCGCGTGAAGCGTTGGCCAACGTCGCCCGCCACGCCCACGCCCGCCGGGTGGATGTCCGTCTGATCTATGACACCCGCACCCTCCAACTCTGGATCGCCGACGACGGCGTCGGTCTGGCAATGACGCCCACCGCCACCGGACAGGGTATGCGGAACATCCGCGAACGGGCCCGCTTGCTGGACGGCACCCTGGATATAGACAGCGCCCCGGGCCAGGGTGTCACCATCATCCTGACCGTCCCGCTGAAAGGAGAGGTGTGAACCTCCACATCTTGACGGTGCTCGTGGTCAGCCACGGAGCGAAGCGGAGTGGCGTCAAACGGCACTTCACTCCGTTTCGTGCCTGGCTACGAACGGGCCACAAAGCGAGGCGAAGTGGCGGGCTGAAAGGAGAAGTGTGACCCTCCGTATCCTGATTGTGGACGACCACGAAGTAGTCCGACTGGGCCTGCGGGCCCTCCTGGACCGGCACCCCGATTTCACCGTGGTGGACGAGGCCGGTACTGCCCGCGAGGCGCTCCAGAAGGCCCTGCTCCACCGCCCGGACGTCGTCGTCATGGATATTCGGCTCCCCGGACGCAGCGGCATAGACGCCTGCCGGGACATCGTCTCCCAGTTGCCCGATACCCGCGTGATTATGCTCACATCGTATGCCGAAGACGAGCTTCTCTTTGATGCCATTGAGGCTGGCGCCTGCGGCTACGTCCTCAAACAGATTGGGAGCGACGATCTGATCCGGGCCATTGAGGCCGTCGGGCGCGGCGAGGCGCTGCTGGACCCCTCCGTCACCCGGCGGGTCCTGGAGCGGGTGCGGGAGGCAGCCCGCAAGGACGAAATCGCCGCTTTCGCCGAATTGACCGAACAGGAACTTCGGGTGCTGGCCTTCATCGCCGAAGGGAAGACCAACCGGGAGATCGCCCGCGCTCTCTACCTGGGCGAAGGGACGGTCCGCAACTACGTCAGCAGTATCCTGAGCAAACTGGGCGTGACCAACCGGGCCGAGGCCGCCGCCTTCGCCGTCCGGCACAACCTGAAAGAATACCTTCGTTCCCGAGAGGGATGAAAAACCGCAAAGGACGCAAAGGATTTATAAACTTTGCACCCTTTGCGGTAAAGAGAAGATCATGACCGACATTCTGAAAGGCCTCAACCCCCAACAGCAGAAAGCCGTGACCGCGTCGGACGGGCCGGTGCTGGTCCTGGCCGGCCCGGGCTCCGGCAAAACGCGCGTCCTCACCCATCGCGTCTCCTGGCTGGTGCTGGAACGGGATGTGCCCCCCTGGCGCATTATGGCCGTCACCTTCACCAACAAGGCGGCCCGGGAGATGCGGGAGCGGCTGGAACGACAACTGGGCGTCTCCCGCGCCGCCGAACTGACCCTGGGTACATTCCACGCCACCTGTGCCCGCATCCTCCGCCGCGACGGCGAGAGCATCGGCATCCCCCGCAACTACGTCATCTTTGATACCGAAGATCAGGTCGCCCTGGTCCGCCAGGTCCTCAAAGACCTGAATATAGACGAAAAGCGCTACACGCCAGCCGCCGTCCACGCCGTCATCTCCAGAGCCAAAAACGAACTGATCGGCCCCGGGTCGTTCCAGCCTGCCTCGTACTTTGAAGAAGTCGCCCGGCGGGTGTACGAACAGTACCAGGAACGGTTGCGGGCCAACAACGGCCTGGATTTTGACGACCTCCTTATGGAGACGGTGCGCCTCTTCCGGGAAGCCCCCCAGGTCCTGGCCCGCTATCAGGAACGATACCTCCACATCCTGGTAGACGAGTTCCAGGACACCAATATGGCCCAGTACGTCCTCCTCAAACAACTGGCGGCCCACCACCGCAACCTCTTCGTTGTCGCCGATGAGGACCAGTCCATCTACCGCTGGCGCGGCGCCGACTACCGCAACATCTCCCGCCTGCGGGAAGATTACCCCGACCTGGCAACCTACCTGCTGGAGCAGAACTACCGCTCTACCCAGACGATTCTGGACGTCGCCCAGGCCATCATCCGCCACAACACCAACCGGACCCCGAAGCGGCTTTTCACCCACCTGGGCCACGGGCCCAAGGTCGTCATCCACGAAGCGTACGACCCGGAAGAAGAGGCCCAGTACGTAGTGGACACCATCGCGCGCCTGGTACTGACGGGCGAAGCGCAGCCAGGCGACTGCGCCGTTATGTACCGGACTAATGCCCAATCTCGCGCGCTGGAAGAGGCCTTCATTCGGGCCGGCCTCCCCTATCGGCTGGTGGGCGCCACCCGCTTCTACGCCCGACGGGAGATCAAAGACCTGCTGGCCTTCCTGCGGGTCGTCCACACCCCCGCCGATTCCGCCAGCCTCCTGCGCATCCTGAACGTCCCCCCGCGCGGCATCGGCGCCCAGACTGCGCAGATTCTGGAAGACGCCGCGCGCGCCCACGGAGTCCCCGTCTGGCAAATTATTGAGGAAGTGGCCCAATCCCAGGATTATCCCCCCCTCCTCTCCGGCCGCGTCCGGACCGCCGTGGCCGCCTTCCACCGGATGGTGAGTCGCTGGTTAGAGATGACCGACGCGCCTCCCGCCGACCTTATAGACCGGGTCATCGCCGACACCGGCTACGAGGCCTACATCCGGGACGGGACCGAAGAGGGCGAGGACCGCTGGGCCAATATCCAGGAACTGCGCCTGGTCGCCACCCAGTACGCCGATGCCACTCTCACCGACTTCCTGGCCGACGTCGCCCTGGTCTCCGACGTGGACAATCTGGCAAACGGCGTCAACGCCCCCA
>DAOTWK010000286.1:0-1626 GCA_034435815.1 Anaerolineae bacterium
CCGACGATGCTGGGATCGGCGCACTGGACGTCCGTACCGTTATCGCGGTCAACCCCGACCGCTGGCCCGGGGATCTGGCCGCCTTTTTCCAGACCTACTATCCCGGCCTGCGCTACATCCCGATACAGGCGGCAACGCCGCAGGAGTTAATTGCCCAACTCCAGTCGCTGAATGTGTAAGCAATGACGGCCTCTCGCCGAAGGAATCTCCTCCCGTTAGCAGCAGCCCTGGCTATTGCGGCTGTGGCACTAGTTCTATGTAGTCGCCCGTTGGCCCGGGGAGATGGACTGGCCTACTTCATGTGGCTGGACTCTATTGTGGGCGACGGGGACCTGGATTTGAGCAATCAGGCGCAGATTTTTGCTCACCTGAACACTTATCAGGTTCAGTGGAATGATCAAACTGGTCAGTGGGTCACGGTATTTCCCTACGGTTCAGCGCTATTGTTAACCCCCGCCTACTGTTTGGGGCACCTGGTGAACCACCAGGGCTGGCTCTCCGTAAATTCCGATTATTTTATCGGCCTTCAGGGGCGTCCGCTGGCCTATAGCCTCTTTCCCATGTTCGCCGTCAACCTCTACGCTCTGGGAACGGTGGCCTTGGCTTACCTCTGCGCCCGCCAGCATGTTCCTTCTTTCCCTGCTGCCACATCGGCCCTTTTTCTCTTTCTGGGCACGCCGATGCTGTATTACGCGACCATTGAGCCCTTCACTTCCCATGTGCCGGGGGCTTTTCTGACCGCCCTGACGCTCTACCTGATGCTACGGTGGGAGAGAACTCCGCATCTTCTTCTGGCCCTGGCTGCGGGTCTGGCGGGCGGACTGGCCACTCTGAGCCGCTGGCAGATGGCACTGACCGTGTGGCCGTTGGCACTTCTGTTCCTGCGCCGACGGGCATGGGGAGCGCTGGCTCTCTTTACCACCGGATTCTGCACGGTCGTCTGGCATCTGCTTTATACCTGGAACTGGATGTTTGGCCGCCCTCTTCTTCTTGCTCACGCCGAGAGCGGTTTCCTCGGCTGGCCCCGATATATCATTCCGGTGCTCTTCTCCGGCGAACGCGGGTTGTTTATCTGGGCACCACTGACCATCCCGGCCCTGGTCGGACTGATCCTGCTGGGTCGCCGGGACCGGATTCTGGCTATCAGCCTGGGAGTGGCCTTTCTACTCCAGACGTTGATGAATGCTTCCGTTGCCGACTGGTGGGCTGGGTGGGGCTTTGGTATGCGAAGGATGACCGAACTGTACTCTGTTTTTGTAGTCGGACTGGCTTCTCTCCTGGCATGGGCGCGGCCCGTCTGGCTGCGGAGTGGAGTATGGGCGCTGAGCGTCGTTGGCCTGATTCTCAGCGGGCTGCTGTTCCTCTCGCACCTGAATTTCGTCAACACGGTCCGGGACCGCCCTCAGGGAGATGCCGCGTGGGTGGAACTCCGGTATCAACTGGTCCAATCCAGTTTCCAGACCACCTGGCAAGTGTTCCGCGAACACTACGGCCCCTGGGCCTGGAGCCGCCCCGGGCCATAAATAGAGGCTATCTGCGACCATGAAAACCAACATCATCCTCGTCCGTCACGGCCAGACGGCCTGGAACGAACCCGGTGAACGCATTCGCGGGCAGAGCGACGTC
>DAOTWK010000287.1:0-1660 GCA_034435815.1 Anaerolineae bacterium
CCGCTCCAGCCGTTGTGGGGGCCAGAAACCAGGTGGGTCAGCCCCTTACAGCCCGCAGGGGCGCCCAAGATGCAGTTGTAATGCCCCTTGATGATGTCGGTGGGGGCAATCTCTGACCAGGGGGACCAGTTTCCGTGCTCATCCCCAAGCCGGTACTCCAGCCACCCACCGTCCCACTCAAACTCCGAGACCATGCGCATCCAGAACTGGAGTTCCATATCGCGGGCGCTGAAGGGGATGGTGACGGGAGGAGAAGTGAGGATGGCAGTACTGGTATAGGGCACGTCGTCGGTCCACCAGGCGTATTCAGGGCTGCTGTAATACCCGGTGCCGGAGACGACCCGGGCGAACCCGTCCGTGGTCCAGCCGCCGGGGCCGCTCTCTATGTCGTCGGAGAAGGCGGTGTGGGCAATGGGGCTATAGGTGATGGCGCCGACGCCGAGACCGTCGGCGGTGACGCTAAAGGGCTCGCCCGACGTGCCGCCTTGCACTGTCAGGGTATAGGCATCCAGCGCCGGAGTGACCGGGACGGTGTAGGAGACAGTCAGCGCATACTGTGTTACCGTATAGGCAATCCCGAAACAGGCGCGGCGGCCAGTGCCGCTTTCCCAAGTCAACCCGGCCAGGCTAGGAAACGGTCCCCAATCCCACGGCCGCTGACGGTATTGCTCTGCGGCGGCGGTCAACTTCCAACCCAATTTGGCCTGATCGTTATTGGCCTGATAGGCCACCCAGTAGCGGGTGTTGCCCGAAATCCGCTGGGGCTCGATATCAAACCACAGCCAGCCGGGTTCGGTGAGGACGTCGCTGACTGTCAGCACTTCGCTCTGGGCCAGCAGGAGGCGGGGGAGGCCATCGGTATCGGCGTAAAGAGCGACACGCAGTTGGGTGGTCCCAATCTGGACGATATACGGAGCAATCCGGTAGATAAACCCGCCCTCGGAGGGCATCGTATAGGGGATGAAGGCAACGATACCGGTGTAGAGCTCAGAATAGGGAAATTCGGCTGGATTGTCGGTGGGCATTCGGGCCGTACCCGTTACGTAGGTCTCCCGAAGTACCCGGTAGACCCCATCGGCGGCGCGGGTGTCAGTATATGTGCCGCTGTAGCCCTCGCCCAGGTCAATGTGCTCGGCAGCGGGCGGGAAGGAAGCAGTATTGCTGGCAGCCAGCACGATGCCCAACATCATCAGGGCCAGGCCGAGAGCAATCAGGACGACCGCCGCGCGGCGGGACATCATCCGACCGGGACGGTGGGAAATGACCGGAACGCTTTTTGGGAAAAGAGGGGAAGACATTGACATCCTCCGAATCAGGATCCGGCGACAGACAAGAACAGGCTGTTAACAATATACCCGGTACGGGTATACTTAAGGTGAACGAACTATTACAAAATCTCTACTCTTTGCTCGTCTGAGGCGCAACCCTCCCCGCTCTGGTACACCGCCAACAGTTGCCCGGTAATGATGGCCCAATCGTGGCGGGTCTCCACGTACTGCCGCCCCGCCGTCCCTAGGCGCTCCACCAGCGCAGGATCTCCCATCACCTGCAGGACCTGGCAGGCAAACTCGCCAGCGTTGTCGGCGACCAGCAGGTCCTCTCCCGGTCGGGCTTCCAGGCCCTCCGCCGCAGCGCGGGTGCAGATGACGGGTGTCCCCAT
>DAOTWK010000288.1:0-15519 GCA_034435815.1 Anaerolineae bacterium
TCTCGGCCATCCGCAGCGCTTCTGGGCGGCGCTCTCGGATGCATTCGCGACAGACGCCCAGGATAGAAGCGACCGTCAAATCGGAGCGCTTACAGAGGGTACAGTGGATATGCTGAGCCATCTCCCAACAAAGACAATTGTAACACTGCCCTGAAGGATAGGCAAGTGAGAATTCCACCGATGCGATGACCTGGCAACCTCCGGCCGCCGCCTCTCTGCTGGGGCACATCAGCGAATGGGGGTATCCCGAAAATGTCCGGCGTGAGAACAGCCCTCTATTTTTACTCGCTGTTGGGGGACAGCGAAGGCTGCCCCCCGCGCTTCATCGCCGAGCCGTGATAGACGATGTCCCAATCCCTCCTCATCCCCCCAACCCCCTTTCTTTTTTCCCCTCCCCCGCCGCCGAATGGCGAGCGGGAGGGCCACGCTGAGGCTCGTCCGAGGCGATGGGGGCAGGGGTGGGCTGAGGGCACAACCCGAGGGGCCAACGCATATCCTGCCCCTTCGGATCGGGGGGCACAGGACTATCCATTCTCTGCTCCCGGGGAAAAATCTACACCCGTAGGAGGACAATAGGGCAGGACAACCCCGATAAACTCGGAACACACCCTCAGCAAATTCTCGCTTGCCTTTCTGGAAAATGATGCTATAATATGTATGGGCGCGTAGCTCAGCTGGTTAGAGCGCCACACTCACATTGTGGAGGTCAGGGGTTCGAATCCCTTCGCGCCCACACGGACTTCATGACCACGGCCCGAAGGAGCCCTTCGGGCGCGTGTTTTTTGAGGCCCATACCCGCGGATGAAAGAACCGGCTTCCCTGGCAGTGCAGGAAAATCCCCAGCGCAGATTGGAAGTGGACTGGGTGGTCAGCAATCTGCGCTGGCTCCTATTGTTGGCAGTCCTTCTTGTTGGATTTTTGGACCCCTCGTACGGCTTCAACAGCCCACTATCTCTTCCCCTTGGCCTGCTTATTGGTATTGCTGTCGCTTATAACCTGGCGTTGACCCTTCTATTAGCCGTTCATCGCTTTCCACCCCTTCTCTCCACCCTTGCTCTAATGGTGGATACGGTCCTGGCGGTCGGCCTGATGGCCGTATCCGGGGGATTGGATAGCCCTCTTTTGTTTTTCAGCCTGTTCCCCATCATCACCGCGGCTCTCCGCTTTTCCTTCCTGACCAGCCTGGCGGTGGCGCTGTTCATTGCAATCGGTTATTTGGGCCTGGGCTTCCTGGAGCCAGCCTCCCTTGCTGTAGACATATTGCTGGCCAAAATCGGGAACGTTGTCATCATCCTGCTGGCCGCGGTGGTCACTGCTCTGGTCGGCGGACAAATGAAGCGGCGGGTCGCCCTCATCCGACGGCAGGAGGAAGAAGAGGAACTGCGTAGGCTGCGTGCCCGCCACCAACAATCCCGCCTCATTTTTGAACTGGCCAGTACCCTCAGCGCGACGCTGAATTACCAGCGGGTTCTGGAAGCCATCCTGGACGTGGCGGAGATTGGCCTGCATGAACTGGCGGGGCAGGAAACCCCCCTGGTGGGCTTGATTCTCCTCTTTCGGGGAGACCAACTGAAGGTCGCGGCATCCCGCCATGCCCCCCGCCGCGACCAGCAGATGGCTCTGGAAGGTCAGTCGGGGGTCTTGGCCCAGGCGCTGAGGACGGCGGAACCGGCCCTTTGCCTGGCTCCGGGAGAAGACCCGGAATTGGGCCGATTTGTCTCCCTCCACCAGTGCCGGGAAGCGATCGCGGTGCCCCTGCGGGCTGGCTTTGAGACTTTCGGCCTTGCCGTTTTCGGCAGTCCTAAAACCGGCCTGTTCACCCCCGACTATCAGGACCTTCTCAGTGCTCTCTGCAACCAGGGCGTTGTTGCTCTTCAGAACGCGCGCCTTTACCAGAGCCTGATGGAAGAAAAGGAGCGTATTGTCGCTGTGGAGGAGGACGCGCGGAAAAAACTGGCCCGCGACCTCCACGATGGTCCCACCCAGTCCATTGCCGCCATCGCCATGCGGGTGAACTACGCCCGGATGCTCCTCAAAGAACGGCCCGACGAGGTCCAGGCGGAACTGGCGCGCATTGAGGAACTGGCCCGTCGTACCACAAAAGAGATTCGCCATATGCTGTTCACCCTCCGGCCTCTTATCTTGGAGACTCACGGATTGCGCGCGGCCATAGAGCAGTACATCGCCAAGCGGATGGAAACGGACCCGCTGCCGATTCGGCTGGAAGCACCGGAGGGTGTGGACAGCCGGTTGGATAAGGACCAACAGGGCACGATTTTCTACATTATAGAAGAGGCCATCAGCAACGCCCGCAAACATGCCCATGCCAGCCAGATTCTGGTACGGATGTACACCCGGGGGGGCCTTTTCGTCGCCGATGTGGTGGATGACGGTGTGGGCTTTGATCCGCGCATCCTGGAACGGGGGTACGAAGAACGCGGCAGTCTGGGGATGCTGAATATGCGGGAGCGGGCCGAACTGGCTGGCGGCAAATTGACGATCATCTCCGCTCCAGGCCAGGGAGCCACCGTGCGGCTGGAGGTTCCACTCAAAGAGGGGTATGCCCGTGACTGATCGGTGGCTCTGGCTGGGCGGCTCCGTACTGGTCGTCTTGCTGAGCACCTGGACGACCTGGCTTCTTCGCCGCCAGGCCTGGGCCCAAAGGCTGAAAGCCTCGCCGTTTTTCCCTCCCCTGCTCCAACTACTCCGGTTCCTCTACTACATTGGCGGGCCGTTTGCTGCCCTGCTCTGGGGACGGGATGCAGTAGTGGAGCGATGGTTTGGCCTGGCTCCCCTATCCCTTCTGCTTGGCTCCGCCATCACTCCCGACGAGCGCCTGCAACTCTGGATAGACGGGGTGCGCGGCCTGGGTTGGGCCGTTCTCCTGGGGGCGATTTCCTGGACCATCCTGGCGGTCATCTGGTGGGCTGTGGGGCACCGGAGCAATGGTAAGATCGTTCGCCTTTCCCTTTCCATCCCCACCGCACTGAGGGAGGCCTTCTTTCAGGAGACCCACTGGATGTTCTACCGGAACGGGCCGTCGGTTGCTCTGGGGAACTATTGGGGGGCCTGGGCAGGGTTGGGGATCGTCGCGCTGGAGGCTGTCCTGAACCCCTGGTGGTGGGAATCTCTGCGGCAACCGGAGAAGCGTCCTCTTACCCTGATTCGCGCCGGTATGGCTATCCTTAGCGCGGCGTTTTATTTACAGGTCGCCAACCTCTGGCTGAGCGTCCTGCTGCACTGGGGGGTCACAGGGGGATTGGCGGGCTGGGCTGCCGCCCGGGCCCGCCGCGGGGATTCATAAAAGGCCCGCCAGGCCCTGGGGCCCGGCAGGCCTGTGGGTCAAACCTGCTCAAAGTGGGCCGCGTCCACCACAAACACCGTCGCCCGATGCTGGCCCGGCTCCGGCGGCGCGCAGGCCTGGCGAAGCAAGTCTATCACCCCATCCACCTCCGCTGCCTCTGCCCCAATCAGCAGCGTGACGTTTCCCCGCCGGAGAAACCCACCAGTACTGGCAATCCGGGTCACCCGGTAACCCTCTGCGATCAGCCGTTCCATAACGGCCCCCGCGTCCCCGTCCTGCAGGATTACAATGAGTAGTTTCATCCTCACACCTGCTCAAACCGTTCTACGTTGAGGACATAGATGGTTGCCCCCCCGACCTGTGTCTCAATCATCATCGGCTGCACCTCCGCCATCGTGACCTCCAGATGCACAGGGAGGTAGCGGGTATAAGGGCGGCACAGCGTCCGAAGCCGCCCCAGCAGGTGAGGCAGGCGGACCCGATCCAGGCCAATGAGGAGAGAAACTGTCGCTTCCTGCAACAAGCCGCTGGTGGAATCTATCCGGGTAACGTAAAATCCCTCTTCCACCAGAGTCCGAATCACATCCCCGGCCTGTCCACCGGCCACAGTTGCAATGACCAACTGGTTGACCTGTTGTTCGCCCATTCCGTCTCCATTTTACCCTCACTTCTGCATCTACGCAAATGGGATGCAGGCTGAAAATCTTGTACAAAGACACAAAGATGCAATTTCTTTGCGCCTTCGTGTCTTTGTGTGAGGAAAAGCGCACCTGGCCTCTAGGTGTCGGATGGCGAAAATCCTGGTATCAGGTATAATATGCCCCGGTCGCTGTAACAGCCGCCGAAGCAGGGAAACCTCACAGGCCCGATCCCGCCATCTACCAGGAGGTGCTGATTGGGTAAACTCAAATTCTCATCTCACCCCTCCTATCCCCGTTGGGGCGAATTCGCCATAGAATCCACTATCCGGGTGCTGGCTTTCTCCAGCATCGGCTTTGTTATCCTCATATTTTTCTTCCTTGTTCGGGAGGGCCTTCCCATCTTCTGGGAAGCCCAGCCGGAGAATCTCTTTGGGACGCGCTGGTATCCCACTTTCGGCCTCTTCGGTACCCTGCCCCTGATCCTGGGCTCGCTTCTGGTCACGGTGACCGCCATCCTCATTGCTCTCCCCCTGGGCGTGGCGACGGCGGTCTTTGTGCGGGAAGTGGCCCCGAACTGGGCCCGGGAAATCCTCAAACCGATGATCGAAATCCTGGCAGGCATCCCCTCTGTAGTGCTGGGCTTCTTCGGGATGACCATTGTAGCGCCGCTGGTGCGGGAGGTGCTGGGCGCTCCCACTGGCCTGACTGCTTTCACCGGTGCCCTCATCCTGGCCTATATGGCGCTGCCGACCATTATCAGCGTGGCCGAGGACGCGCTGGACGCAGTACCCAAGAGTTACCGGGACGCTGGCTTAGCGATGGGCGCCACCCAGTGGCAGACCATCTGGCGGGTCGTCGTTCCGGCAGCCCGCTCCGGCATCGTCACAGCGGTGATGCTGGGGTTAGGCCGGGCCATCGGCGAGACCATGGCGGTGATGATGGTCACTGGCAACGCGGCTCGCATGCCGCTCACTCTGGACTCTCTCTTCCGCCCTGTCCGTACCATGACCGCCACTATCGCCGCTGAGATGGGCGAGGTAGCCCAGGGGAGCGTCCACTACCACGCCCTCTTTGGCATCGGCATCATCCTGTTCATCATCACCTTTATCATCAATGCGATGGCGGCCGTCACCATCTTCAAGAAACCCCGCCGGGGAGGTCTGCGATGAGAAATCGGCATCGGGTCCAGCGGTTAGGGTTTATCCTTCTGGGGGTGATTTCTCTGATCGTGGTGATGCCGATTCTGTTCGTCATCGGGAACATCGTCGTCCAGGGAATCGAGGCCATCAACTGGGAGTTTCTCACCGCGATGCCGCGCAACGGGATGAAAGAAGGGGGTATCTTCCCGGCCATCGTCGGGACGTTGTTGCTGGTGCTGGGGACGGCGGTCGTTGCCATACCCGTCGGCATCGGCGGGGCCATCTATCTGGCGGAGTACGCCCGGGACACCCTGTGGACTCGTATCCTACGCCTGGCCATCATCAACCTGGCAGGAGTCCCTTCTGTCGTCTACGGCCTCTTCGGCCTGGGACTCTTCGTCCTCTTCCTGCAATTCGGCACTTCGGTCCTGGCGGGCTCGCTGACCCTGGCCATTATGACGCTCCCCGTCATCATCAGCACGGCGGAGGAGGCGCTGCGGGCCGTGCCAGGAGAGTTCCGGCTGGTGAGCGCCAGTCTGGGCGGGACCCGCTGGCAGGGCATCCGCCACATTGTTCTCCCGCAAGCCCTGCCGGGCATCATCACCGGCGTCATCCTGGGGCTCCTGCGGGCCGCCGGAGAGACGGCACCCATCCTCTTCACCGCTGCCGCCTTCTATTTGCCCCGCATCCCTCGCTCCCTCCTGGAGCCGACCATGGCGCTCCCGTATCACCTGTACGTCATCAGCACCCAGGTGCCAGGTATGCCGCACCGGGTCCAGTACGGGACGGCGCTGGTCCTGTTGACCATCGTCCTTTCCATGAACGCCGTCGCCGCCATCATCCGCAGTTACTTCCGACGGCGCCGGGAGTGGTAAACCACGCTTCACGTTTCACGTTTTACGCCCGTGGAACCCAAAATTCGCTTCCAGAACGTCAGTTACTTCTACGGCGACCGTCCGGCCCTGCGGGACGTGACGCTGGACATCCCGCCCAACGCCATTACCGTCGTTTTCGGACCGGCAGGGGGCGGCAAGACGACGCTCCTGCGCCTCATCAACCGGCTGAACGATGAGGTGGAGGGTACCCGGATGACCGGGCGCGTCTTGCTGGATGGGCAGGACGTCTACGCACCTGGGGTGGACGTTCCCCATCTGCGGCGGCGGGTGGGAATGGTTTTCGCGCTGCCGTTGCCTTTGCCGGGAACCGTACGGGAGAATATCCTCTACGGCCCGAAACTGGCAGGGGTCCGGGACCAGGCCCGGTTGGATGAGATTCTGGAGCGGAGTCTGCGGCTGGCCGCGTTGTGGGACGAGGTGAAGGACCGGCTGGACGACCCCGCCAGCCGGCTTTCCGGCGGGCAGCAGCAACGGCTCTGCATCGCCCGTAGTCTGGCCCTGGAGCCGGAGGTGCTGCTGCTGGATGAGCCGACCTCCGGGCTGGACCCCATCTCCACTGGCAAAGTGGAGGAGGCACTCCAGGAGTTGAAGCACCGGTACACCATCGTCATTGTCCCCCACAGTGTGCAGCAAGCCGCCCGCGTGGCCGATTATGCCGCCTTCTTCCTGATGGGGGAACTGGTGGAGTGCCAGCCCGGTCGGGACCTCTTCACCACCCCCCGCGACCGCCGTACCGAGGACTACATCACCGGCCGCTTCGGGTAGGGAATGGGATAAGGGTTGGCGGCGGAAGGCGAAGCCTTCCGCCGCCAACCCTTTCTGCTCCATCCCCGGAAGGGATTTTGCGGCGGCCTGCGCTCCGGAGCCCACGAATGGAGATGCACCCCGTGAATTCCCAAGGAGCCAACCATCTTCGCCCCTGTTTGGCAAACGGGAATGGTGGCTATATAATATGGACATCATAAATGGTCAAAATAAGTAGGCAGATTAGGGGGGTGTCTGATGACAATTGAAGTATCGGTCGCTGAGGCGAAAAGTCGCCTCTCCGAGTTACTGAAGCGAGCCCGGCAGGACCTGGTGATTGTCACTCGTCGGGGAGAGCCCGATGTGGTTCTCCTTCCCTTTGAGGAGTACGAACACCTCAGGCGGCTTCACGCCTATTCCAGGATGGTTAGCATTTCCCGCGAACTGGAATCCCTTGGTCTGACCGCTTCCGAACTCTACGAATCCTCCCGCCAAGAACTGGAGGAGCGAACGTGGTCATAGACGCCAGCGTGGTGCTCAGGGGATTTTTCCCCGATGAGGAGGGCCGTATCGCTGCCCAGTCGCTGATACGGGCGTACGTTCAAGGGGAGATACCCCTTCTCGTTCCCACCCTGCTCCCTTACGAGGTCACCAATGCCGTCCTGCAAGCCGTCCGGCGGAGCCGACTGAGTTTGGTACAGGGTTGGGAGATTCTCCGGACTTTCCAGGACCTGGGTATTCCCACCGCAGAGGTCTCCTGGCTGCGGGCGCTGGAACTGGCACATACGTACAACTGCTCTGCTTACGATGGAGCGTACCTGGCCCTGGCAGAGGAACATAGCACCCAACTGGCGACGGGTAACCGGCGCCTGTATCACGCGGTGCATAACCACCTGCCCTGGGTCCTCCTGTTGGAAGAGGTGACCCTTTGGGAGAGATGATGGGGATTTCGGAGGCTGACCGACGGGCGGAGCGCGGCGTCCCCTCCCTGGCTTGGCGCGCGGGGCAGGAGCGGCGCTTTCAGATGGTCTGCCGCTATGCAGACCCCGCCGGGAAGCGAGTGCTGGATGTGGGCTGCGGGGTGGGGATGTATCTGGCGGCCTTCCGCCGCCACACCCCCTATGCCTTCGGCGTAGAGGTGGAGCGGGAGTGGGCCTGTCAGGCCCAGGTCTGCGCCGCCGGAGTGGTGCAGGCCGTGGGAGAAGCCCTCCCCTTCGCCGATGGCTCCTTTGACCTGACCTTCTCCCATGAGGTCCTGGAGCATGTCGCCGACGACCGGGCCACCCTGGCGGAGATGGTCCGGGTCACCCGGCCCGGTGGTCGGATTCTCCTCTTCGTCCCCAACCGGCTCTATCCCTTTGAGACCCACGGGTTCTTCTGGCGGGGTCGCTACCGCTTCGGCAACGTCCCGCTGGTCAACTATCTGCCCAACCCGCTGCGGAACCGACTGGTCCCCCATGTACGGGCGTACACAGCGGGCACGCTGCGGCGCATGTTGCGGGGCCTGCCCGTGCGGGTGGTGGTTCGGACGGTGATTTTCCCCGGCTACGACCGCCTGGCCCACCGTCGGCCCCTCCTGGCCCGCCTGCTCCAGGCCATCACATACGCCCTGGAGCGGACCCCGCTTCGCACTTTCGGCCTTTCCCATTTCTGGGTACTGGAGCGGGAGTTGGAGTTCACTCCAGAATCTCCGCGCTCGTAATGGCCCACCATAGACGGCTGGGACGCCCGTTTCCGCCCGCCGCGGGGGAACGGATGCGTCGCCTCGGCAGGCTATCCGAAAGCCTCCCGAAGGGCATGGTGCCTCTAAGCAAGATTTTTCAATTTGAGAAATGATTCCGGCGCTCCGCCTTTGGTGTCAGGGCTTGGCTCTCTGCCTCCTCCCCTCGCCCGTTTGCGGTGCGGGGAGGAGGAGTCCTGGGTGAGGGGGGTGAAAACCGCGTCCTCTGCGTTCTCTGCGGCAAACCGCAAAACTCTGGTCATCTGCGGCGGACGTGGTATAATAGTTCCGCCATGCACGTATCCCAGCAACGGCCCATTCACGTGGCCGTTAACGCCCATCTGCTTTCCGGGGACCCGTCCTACCGGAGTGCGGGCGTCCATCAATACATCTACCATCTGCTGACCCATCTGCCCCAGGCCGGGTGTCGGGTGACGGCGTTCCTGGGCCCGCGCACGCCGGTAGCGCAGGCGGAAAGCCTGTGCTACCGGCATACCCGCTGGCCCACCCACCGGCCTGCCGCGCGCGCCCTCTGGGAGCAACTGGCCCAGGGACGTGCCCTGCGGGCAGTCGGCGCTGATTTGGCCCATGGACCCGTCTTCGTCGGCCCGCTGATGGCCCCCTGCCCCGTGGTCGTCACCGTGCACGACCTGAGTTTCATCCGCTACCCGCGCCTATTCCGTCCCGCCAACCGGCTCTACCTGCGCCTGTTCACTCGCCTCTCCGTCCGGCGGGCCCGCCGGGTCATCGCCGTCTCTGTCCACACCGCCGAGGAGACGGTCCGCCTGCTGGGCGTTGCGCGGGAGAAAGTCCGCGTCGTCTACCACGGCGTGGACCCCATTTTCCGGCCTCTGCCGCCGGAGGACGTGGCCGCGTTCCGCGCCAGCCGGGGCCTGCCGGACCGCTTCGTCCTTTTCGTGGGAACCCTGGAGCCGCGCAAGAACCTGGTCCGGCTGATAGAGGCGTTCGCCCGCTCCCGCGCCGACGCAGGGACCGTCCTGGTGCTGGCTGGCGCCCGGGGCTGGTACGACGAAGAGATTTTCGCCACCGTGGAGCGATTGGGGCTCTCCGCCCGGGTCCGCTTTCCCGGCTACGTCCCCAACGATGAACTCCCCCTCTGGTACAATGCTGCCGAAGTCTTTGCCTACCCGTCCCTCTACGAGGGCTTCGGCCTGCCCGTCTTGGAGGCCCAGGCCTGCGGCACTCCGGTACTGACCTCTTCCGCTTCTGCCCTGCCGGAGGCCGCCGGGGACGGGGCGCTGATGGTGGACCCTCACAATGTAGAGGCCATCGCCGACGGCCTCCACCGCCTGCTGACCGATGAAACGCTTCGGGGGGTGTTGCGGCAGCGGGGTCTGGAACATGCCGCCCGGTTCTCTTGGCCCCGCACCGCTGCCGATACGGTTACCGTTTACCAGGAGGCTATTGCCGGAGGGAGACTATGAACCGGAACGGCCGTGTGCCCGGGTGGGTGGTCCTGCTGGACATCGCCACCATCATCGTTGCTTTTCTGGGGGGCTACTGGGTGCGTTACGACCTGCGCTGGTTCCTGGACGTCGCCTACGATGCACCTCTTTCCGCCTATTTCCCGTTCCTGATCCTCTATGTCGTTCTGACGCCGGTCTTCTTTGTGGTGGACGGGGTGTACCGGACCTGGCCGCGCTCCTGGATGGACCAGGTCTACCGCATCACCAACGCCACCGCGAAGGTAACGGTGCTGATGCTGGCAATTACCTTCGTCTTCCGGCCCCGCTACTACTCCCGCGCCATGCTCATAGAGGTCGGCCTGCTGACCATTCTGCTGCTGGCGCTGGTGCGCGGGGTGGAGGGCGGCTTGATTGCCTATCTGCGGGCGAAGGGTATCGGCATCAAGCGGGTCGTCATCGTCGGCGCCGGGGAGGTAGGGCGGACGGTTATGCGCACCATCGTCGCCCGCCCGGACCTGGGCTACCGGGTCGTCGGGTTCGTGGATGATAACCCCGATAAGGGGTACACCGACATCGGGCGCTTCAAGGCCCTGGGCCCGCTGGATAACCTGCCGGCCATCCTGGACGAGGAGCGGCCCGATGAGGTCATCATCACCCTGCCCTGGATGTACCACCGCAAAATCATGGGCATTGTGCGAGAGTGCGAGCGGCGCTATGTGCGCGCCCGCATTGTCCCCGACCTCTTCCAGATGAGCCTGACCCAGGTGAACGTGGAGGACCTGGGCGGAGTGCCCCTCATCGGTGTCCGGACGGTCTCCATCAGCAAAGGGGCCCTGCTGGTCAAACGTCTGATAGACGTCACGGTCGCCGCCGTGGGGCTCCTGCTGTGCGCTCCGCTGTTCGGGCTCCTCGCGCTGGCCATCCGATTGGATAGTCCCGGCCCCGTCATCTTTCGCCAGACGCGGGTCGGTCTGCGGGGGCGCCATTTTGAGATGTACAAGTTCCGTTCCATGCACGTGGGGGCGGAAGAGCAGCAGGACTTGCTGGCGGACCTGAACGAGGCCGACGGCCCCATCTTCAAGATTCGGGACGACCCCCGGCTAACCCGCGTAGGACGGATTCTGCGCCGCCTCAGCCTGGACGAGTTGCCGCAACTGGTGAACGTCCTGAAGGGGGAGATGAGCCTGGTCGGCCCTCGACCGCCCGTCCCGGCAGAGGTAGAAAAGTATCAAGAATGGCACAAGAAGCGGCTGGAGGCCCCGCCAGGGATGACCGGCCTCTGGCAGGTCAGCGGCCGCAGCCGCCTCCCCTTTGACGAAATGGTGCTTCTGGATATCTACTACATTGAAAACTGGTCCCTCTGGCTGGACTTCAAAATCCTGATGCGCACCTTCCCGAAGGTACTGCTGGGAGAGGGGGCGTATTGACGGGGAGCACGGGAGCAGAGGAGCGGAGGAGCAGAGAGTAGGAAGCAAGAAGCAGGATGCAAGATGCAGATGAAGCCGCAACCCGGTCATAAAACGTCTTCCAGTACTTCCTCCTACCGACTGCTGGCTATCCGCTACCTGCTACCGGCTATCTGCTACCTACTTTTCCTCGCCCTGGGCGCTCATCAGTTATCCCTGCCCGGGCTGCACTACGACGAGGCGAAGGAAGCGGGCCTGAACGCCATGCAGTTGCTGACCGGTCAGCCCGTGACGGCATTCCGGGATGCAACGGTCGCCCTGGGCCCGTGGCGGCTACCCCTGATGGTGCAGGATTACATCGGCGCGCTGAACGTCTACCTGGCGGTGCCGTTCCTGGCGCTGGGCGGAGTGAACGTTGTCGCGCTGCGTTGGCTGCCGCTCCTCACCGGCGGGCTGACGCTGCTGCTGGCCTGGCGGGTGGCCCGCATGCTGGGTGGCCCGCTGGCCGCCGCCCTCACGGCCCTTCTACTGGCCGTCAACCCGACCTTTGTCTTCTGGAGCCGGCAAGGCATCTTCGTCACCAACCTGACTGCGCTGTTTTTTATGGCGAGCCTGCTGACCGGCCTGCGCGTGTGGCGGAGGCGCCGTCCCGCTGACCTCTACCTGACCGCCCTCTTCTGGGGCCTGGGCCTCTACGCCAAACTGCTCTTCCTCTGGGCCATCGGGGCCGCTTTCGTAGGAGCCGGGATGGCCTGTTTCGCCCGCCGTCTGCGTCCTGTTCGGAGTCAGCCACGGAGCGAAGCGGAGGGGCATCCTGAGAGGCACTCCGTGAATTTCTGTGTGGTTTGGCGGCTCTTGATTGCCCTGCTCTGTTTCCTTCTCCCCCTGCTCCCGCTGCTCATCTTTAACTTGCAGACCGGCGGCACGCTGGCTTCGGTCCTGGGCAACCTGGGGCAATCGTACTACGGGGTGGACAACCGGGCCTATCTTCCCAACCTGAGCGTCCGGCTGGGCCAGTTGTGGCCCCTGTTGCGGGGGGACCACTTCTGGTATCTGGGGGGCATTTTCGCGAATTCATGGGCGCCGTACCTGGCCGTCGGAACCGTCCTGCTGGGGGTCGGATTGGGCTTCCGGAGCCGCCGGTGGGCCCACCTGTTGCCGGTCGCTCTGCTGGCGCTGATGGTGGCCCAGAGCGCATTCACCGTGAGCGACCTCTTCATTACCCACTACGCGCTGGCGGTACCGCTAATTCCCCTGACGGCGGGGTTGGCGGCGGGCGCGGCGGGCCGCCTCGGGGTGGGCCGGGCCCGGAGAGTGCTCGTGGCGCTCACCGTCCTGATAGCCCTTCTCTGGGCCGGGGGCGACCTCTGGACAACCGTCCGTTATCACCAGGCGCTGGCCCGGACGGGGGGGCACTCCGCCCATTCCAGTGCCATATACGACCTGGCCGCATATCTGAGGGAAAACGCCGCCGGGCCCGTTGTCGCACTGGACTGGGGGATAGACGCGCCGGTGCGCTTTCTCACCGCCGGACGGGTGGCCCCGGTAGAGGTGTTTGGCTACGAACAACTGCACGAACCGGATGCGGACTTCGGGGAACGCGTCCGGCCTTTTCTGGAAGACCCGGCTACCCTGTACGTGGCCCATACTCCGGAGGACACCGTCTTTCGGGGACGGGTGGAGATGCTGGGAGCGCTGGCAGCGGAAAGGGGGATGCAACTTCAAGAGGTGGGCCGCGTGGCCGAACGGAGCCTTCGGCCGCTGTTTCTCATTTATAGGGTGACCGGGCCGGCATCGCCATCCGTACCAGGGGAGCCCTGCGACGAATATTGCCAGTGGAAGCATCACCAGAACGCCGGAGGGCCATGATAGACGTCTACGAATTCGGAGGGGACGGCCCCGTTCTGCACATCGCCCATGCCAATGGCTTCCCGCCAGGCACCTACCGCCCGCTGGCGGCGACCCTCACCGACCGCTACCGGGTCATCGGCCTGCCCGCACGTCCTCTCTGGCCCGGCAGCCGTCCCGAGGAAGTCGCCGGCTGGCACCCCCTGGCCGACGACTTGATCCAGGGGCTGGACCGGCTGGGACTGCGGGGGGTGGTCGGCGTCGGCCACTCCATGGGGGGCGTGATGACCCTCTGGGCGGCCGTCGCTCGGCCTGACCTCTTCCGCGCCGTTGTGCTGATAGACCCGGTCATCCTGCCGCCCCACTGGCTGCTCCTGACGCAGGTTATAAGATGGTTCGGCCTGACGCCGCGACCCTCGCTGGTTCGGGGGGCTCTGAACCGTCGGCGGACCTGGCCGGACCGGCGGACCTGCTACGAGTACTTCCGGGGCAAACCCTTCTTTGCTCGGTGGCCGGAGGAGAGCCTTTGGGCCTACGTGGAGGCCGGCACCCGGGAGCGGCCCGACGGCGGGGTGGAACTGGTCTATCCGCCGGAATGGGAGGCGCGCCTGTTCCTCACTATTCCCACCGACGTCTGGCGCTCCATCCCCCGCCTGCGCGTCCCGGCCCTGGTCATCCGGGGGGAGCAATCCGGGACCTTTTTCCCTCAGGCCCAGCGGCGAATGGAGCGGGTGCTCCCCCAGGCCCGCTTCGTCGTCATCCCGGATGCCGGGCACATGGTGCCGATGGAGCGCCCGGCAGAGGTGGGGGCGGCCATCCGGGAGTTCCTGGAAATGTGAACGTGCCAGGCACTTTATGAAGCGCCCGGCACGTTCGGAGAGAATTCCTCAGCGCCCGGCCTTCACCCGCGTCAGGGCCAGGACCGATAAGAAGAAGAGCGCCGCGTAGACGGCGAAGATGACCAGATATCCCAGCCCCGGCTGGAGGGCATTGAAGTAGTCCGCCATCGGCCCGCCGATGCCCGCGCCGACGATCCCCGCCCCGGCTCCCGCCAGGTTAGAGATGCCCAGGTACCGCCCTGCCTCCGCCGAAGGCGCCAGGTCCGTCCCCAGTGCCCAGTTGGAGGCGTAGAAAATCCCCGTCCCCAGGCCGATGATGCAGCCGCTGACCAGCACCAGCGGGATGTTGTTAGAGAAGAGAAGCAGCACAGTGCCCGCTCCGGCGACCAGCCCCGAAAGCGCCACCAGCCGCTTCCGCCCCAGCCGGTCGGCCAGATAGCCGCCTCCCAGCGCGGCCGGGAGCAGGAAGACCGCCACGACGGCCAGGAGAATGGTCGTCATCGTCGCCGCGTTGGGGATGCGGAGGACATCCCGCAGGAAGTATTGGGCGAAGCCCTGCACGGAGCCGACCGCCGCCAGGAACATCAGCCGGTTGACCACCCACCAGATGAAGGAGGTCTGGCGGGGGGCCTCCCGCCCGATGCCCACCCACGCGCCGAAGTAGACGCCCAGGAAGATGGAGCCGGCCATCGCCAGCAGGCCGACCAGGATGCCCACGGCCACGCGCGTGCCCAGCGCGGTCGCAGCCGTCGCCCCTCCGGCCGCGTTCACCAGCCAGAGGGCCGCCCGAGTGACCAGGACGAAGATGGCCGTCAGCGCGACCAGCCGCCAGACCCGCTCCCCTACCGGTTCGGTGGGCTTCTCCCGCAGCGGCTCCTCCTGCACGCCCAGCACCGTCGCCAGCATGGTCGCCAGCAACACCAGCCCCACAAAGCCCGCCACCAGCCCGACCAGCCCCCGGTCCACCAGTGGCCCGACGACAATCACCAGAAAGACGGGCAGGAGTTCCATCACCGCCTTGACGCCGGAGGAGCGGCCCCGCTGGTCCTCCGGCACCCGGTCAGGGATGAGGCCCTGGAGGGCGCCGTGGGCGATGTTGGAAGAAGTCTGCAGGAGGACAATGCCCACAATCAGGACGAAGAGGGCGGTGGTGATGCCCAGGGTGGGGAGGAAAAAGCCGTCCAGTGCGGAACCGATAAAGAGAGGCGACGTGCCCACGACCGCCAGGAAGACCAGGTCCAGCATCGTTCCAGCGAAGATGAAGGGGCGGCGGCGGCCCCAGCGGAGAGTGGAACGGTCGCTGAACATCCCGGCCATCGGTTGGACCAGCATGGCCACTGCCAGGCCGATGACACGCACCAGCCCCAGGTAGGTATTCTTCTGCTCCGGCGGCACGAAGAGGGCCACCAGATAGGGCAGGAGGACCGGCGTGATGGTCCCCGAAGCGACGTTCAGCCCCAGCCAGTAGATGTTGATGAGGATATGGTCGCTCCAGCGCAGTTGGCGGTTCATCTGATCCCTCCTGAAGGGACGTCCCAGACGTCCCAGGCACTTC
>DAOTWK010000289.1:0-4206 GCA_034435815.1 Anaerolineae bacterium
CCCCCCACAAAAATTTTCTCTCTTCTTTTTATCGCAAACCAAAAGCGATAGCAGCTTATAAAAAGCCCTGGAATCCAGGCGCGAGTACTTGACAAAGAAAGAATTCTGCGCGATAATTTGTTTGCTGCTGCAACAAACTAATTATGGGGAAAGACCCATTGGTCAGGAATTTGTTTCCTGCCCGCAGTCGGGTTGTGTTTCCCCGACGCGCTTCACCGGAACCCCCCAGATGGGTGGAGCCGTTCTTTATATGGCTATCGCAGCCAGTGTTGAGGAACGGTAGCGCTTTTCTCCACCGTTGTGCTCCGTTCGGGATCCTTCTACCACCGGTTTGATGAGAGGAGGTGATGTTATATCGGGCGCACGCAGATACCTGCTCAGCGATTTCTCATTATCCAGCCTCACCATATATCCCCAACAGCAGGAGGAACGGAGATGAACAAGCGTCTGGTCATCATTATGGCTGTGCTGGTGTTAGCATCCCTGATCATTGCTGGATGCAAGCCTTCAGCCACAGCAACCCCTTCTGTGCCCCAGAAACTGACGATTGCCTGGATCCCCAAAGCGCTCAACAACCCGGTATTTGAGGTTGGCCGTGACGGGGCCTTCAAGAAGGCCGAAGAACTCTCGGCTGCTGGTCCCGTGAAGGTGGAGGTGCTCTACGTCGGCTCCGTGGCCTCGGACGCGGCGGAGCAGGCACGGGTGGTGGAAGACGCCATCGCCCGGGGGGTGAATGCCATCGGCATCTCCTGTAATGACCCCACTGCCTGTGTAGACCCCATCAACAAAGCCGTGGACGCAGGCATCCCGGTTATGACCTGGGACTCGGACTCGCCCGACAGCAAGCGCTTCACATACCTGGGTGTGGATAACTACCAGGGCGGCAAGGCTGCAGCGGAATTGCTGGTGCGCTTTATGGGCGAGAAAGGGAAGGTCGCCTTGCTGACGGGTGTGCCTGGCGCGTTCAACCTGGAAGAGCGCATGCGCGGCTTCAAGGACGGCATCGCCGCCTACCCCGGCATTGAGATCGTCGCTACCGTCTACTGCAACGACGACATCAACCTGGGCGTCCAGGTGGTGGAAGAGACGATGCAGGCCCATCCGGACCTGAACGGTTGGTTCTTCGTTGGCCTGTGGCCCCTCTTTGCCGAGCGCGGCTCTATGCCGCTGTGGGAAAATGCGGCGAAGAACAAGGGATTGGTCACCGTCGCGTTTGACACGCTGCCCGTGGAACTGGAGTTCCTGAAAGACGGTTACCTCCATGGGCTGGTGGGCCAGAAGTACTGGGGCTGGGGCTACGATACGGTGCAGATGATTTACGACTACATCGTGAATGGCAAGCGGTTTGAGAAATGGACCGACTCCGGCATGGACATTGTCACCAAGTGCAACGTGGATGCCATGGCGGAGATGTGGGCGACCAGTGACTTCACCAAGCCCTTGCCCGACCCCTACGCATGCCTGAAGTAGTTACAGGCGCGCCGGATTGAGTCAGGTTGGCGAGAGGTCTCCGGACTCTCGCCAACCTTCATATCCGGCTTCTCAATTCTGGAAGAATTACCCGTTCGGCATTCCCGACCCGTTGCAACCTGGCGTATCCAGGCACAAAGAATAGGGAGTTATTGAATATGTCCGACGAGATGGTCCTGCGGATGGAAGGGATCTCTAAGGCCTTCCCCGGTGTGCAGGCGCTGGACAATGTGGACTTTGAGGCCGCGGCCGGAGAGGTGGTGGCGCTGGTCGGTGAAAATGGTGCCGGTAAATCTACATTGATGAAGATTCTCTGCGGCGCATATCGGAAGGACAGGGGCCGCATTATCCTGGACGGTCAGGAAGTAGAGATAGAGAATCCCTATCATGCTCAGCAATTGGGGATCGCCATTATCTATCAGGAGTTCAATCTGACTCCGAACCAGACGGTGGCTGCCAATATTTTCATCGCCCGGGAGCCGCGACAGCCAGGGGTTGGACGCTGGTTCAACCTGGTAGACCGGCGCCGGATGGAGCAGGAGGCTCAAGCATATCTGGAGCGCGTGGGGGCCCGGATTTCCCCGTCTGCCCTGGTTCGCGACCTCTCTGTGGCCCAACAGCAGATGGTGGAAGTGGCCAAAGCGCTGGCGGTAAATGCGCGGATTATCATTATGGACGAGCCCACGTCCGCGCTGGGTGAAGAGGAGGTGGAGTCCCTCTTTCAAATCATCGGCGCGCTCAAAGAACAGGGAATCACCGTCATTTTCATCAGCCATCGTCTGGAAGAGATTTTCCGGGTCGCCGACCGCGTGGTGATCCTGCGGGATGGTCGGCGAGTCGGCAATATGCCTATCAGCGAGGCCACGCCGGAACAGGTGATCCGCCTGATGGTGGGCCGGGAGTTAACGGATATATTCCGTAAAGAGAAAGCGGAGATTGGCCCACCCCTCCTGGAAGTTCGGGGTCTCACCCGCCGGGGTGTGGTGCATGATGTAAGTTTTACTCTTCATCGCGGAGAGATTCTGGGCATTGCGGGTCTGGTTGGCGCGGGGCGGACCGAAACGGTGCGCCTGCTTTTCGGCGTGGACCGCAAGGATGGGGGAGAAATCTACATAGAGGGGAAACCCGTTCAGATTCATTCGCCCGCCGACGCAGTGGCAGCGGGATTGGGACTCGTGCCTGAGGATCGGGGCTTGCAGGGGTTGGTCCTTGCCCTTCCCGTACAGGAAAATATTGTGCTGCCCACGCTGGGCCAACATGCCCGTGCGGGGTGGGTGAACCGGCTCAGCGTTCGCCGGACGGCACAGGCATATGTGGACAAACTGAATATTCGCACACCCCACCTGGGGCAACCGGCCAGGTACCTTTCCGGTGGTAATCAGCAGAAAGTCGTACTGGCCAAATGGCTGGCTTCACGCCCCAAGGTACTGATTATGGACGAACCGACGCGAGGCATTGATGTGGGTGCGAAGGCAGAGGTGCACGCCTTAATGAGCCAGTTAGCGCAATCCGGTATGGGAATCATTATGATTTCATCGGAGTTGCCCGAAATTCTGGGAATGAGCGACCGCATTCTGGTGATGCACGAGGGCCGTGTGGCGGCCATCCTGGATCGGGCCGAGGCGACTCAGGAAAAAATTATGGCTTATGCCAGTGGCGAGAAAGGACACAGCCTGTGACTCAAGGAGAAACATGGGCAGAGCAAACACCAAATACGTAGAGCTATCTCGTTTAAATTGGCGCAGAATCGTCAGCAAGCAGGAATTCGGAGTTTTCCTGATTCTGCTTCTCCTGGCAGGAGGCCTGTCTTTATATACGGACACATTTCTCACCAGTACCAATATTTTCAATATTCTGCGTGCCTTTTCGTGGATTGCGATCAGCGCCTTTGGCCAGTGCATGGTCATCATCACCGGCGGAATTGATCTCTCCGTCGGTTCGGTGATGGGGCTGGCGGGTCTGGTGACGGGCATGCTCCTGGTACGGGAGGTCAGTGTGCCGGTTGCGGTCATCGCGGGGTTGCTGGTGGGGTTGATTGTCGGGCTTTTAAACGGTTTAATGATTACGGCAGGCAAGTTGCCTCCTTTTATCGCTACCCTGGGCAGCCTGCTGATGGCGCGTGGACTGTGTTATGGGCTGAGTGGCGGCTGGCCAGTGCGTGACCTGCCGCTCGCGTTTCGCAATCTGGGCCAGTATGATCTTCCTATCGCAGGCGTGGGAGTGCCCTTGCCGCTCATATTTATGCTGATTTTGGCCGTGATGACTTCCGCTTTTCTTTCGCGTACGGTGTGGGGGTATCGTATCTACGCGTTGGGCGGCAACGAGACGGCCACCGCCCTTTCCGGCATTAATACAAACCGGATCAAACTGATGGTCTATTCTCTTTGTGGGCTCCTGACGGCCACTGGCGGGGTGCTGATGACGGCCCGATTGGGCGTGGCTGCACCAACAGCAGCCCAGGGCTATGAACTGGATGTCATCGCGGCAGCGGTGGTAGGAGGAACCAGCCTGAAGGGGGGTGAGGGGACGATACTGGGCGTCCTCATCGGCGCTGCCATTATGCAGGTTCTGCGCAACGGTTTGGTGTTGATGGGGGTCTCTGCCTATTGGCTTCAGGCTGTCCAGGGATTGGTCATCGTCGTGGCCATTATGCTGGACCAGCTCCGCAAGCAGGGCAGATAGTGGATGGCATTAGAGGAGAGGGGGTTTGCGGCAGCCTTCGGCCGCCGCAAACCC
>DAOTWK010000290.1:0-8475 GCA_034435815.1 Anaerolineae bacterium
CAGCGCCAGGTGCCGGAACGGGCGCCGCAGGACGGCCGGCCAGCGGGCCTCCAGCACCAGCAGGGCCAGCGCCAGCCCGCCCAGGTATGGCGACCAGACGTCTGACGAGACTCCCGCCAGTTGGAGGGACGCGCAGAGCAGACTCCCCAGCGCCGTCCCCACCAGATATCCGAAGAACTCCGCCCGCACCCACCAGGCGGTGAGGATATAAGCCACCAGGCAGACAGCAGAGGTCAGCCACCAGACCTCGGCCCAGGCCTCCTTGGGGAAAATGCCGCCGGAGAGGTAGACCGCGTAGAAGTCCACCGGGACCAGGAGGGAGGCGGAGGCAGTAAGGGCGATTCCGGAGTTCCGCAGCCTCATCGGCCCGCGCACGTACCAGCCCAGTCCGTAGAAGAAGAGGGTGAAGGCGGAGAGGATGGCGACCTGGCCCCACGGAGAGAAGCGTTCCCAGTTATAGACGACCAGGGTGACCGCCGAGGCAAAAACCAGAAAGGCGCCGATGAAGAGGAGGGTGTGCAGAGTGCGTTCGGAGAGGAGGGTGCGCCAGAACAGGTCCCAGGTGAGCGGCTCCCGGGGCGGACGGCCAGGAGGTGCGGCGGCAGGGGGCGCCACCGGTGCTCTCTTCGGAGGTTGAGGGCGCGGGCGCAAGCCCAGACGGGTTTCTACAGCAGCGATGGCCTTCTCTAACTCCGCGCTGGCGCTCTGGAAACCCCTCTCATCGGCCCATGCGCCGCTCTTTCGCAGCCGGTCCGTCTCCTCCCGCAACTCCCGCAGGAAAGCCAGGTATACCGCTCCCTGGAGGGGGGCCGCTGATGGTAACGCGAGGCCACTCTCCGCCGCCTCGTTCAGGCGGGCGCGCCGGGCGGCAATGGTTTCTTCCAGTTGCCGGGAGCGCTCCAGGGCGGCCTCGGGCTTGAGCCAGCCGCGCCGTTCCCACTGGCGCAGGTAGCGGCGGAATTCCTCCAGGCGGGTCAGTTCCTGGAGAATCTCCCGCGCCTCTTCGGGCGTCGGCAGAGGTGGGCGCAGGCCCAGAGCGACCTCCAGTTCGCGGGCGCGGCGGGTGTAGCGGGCCCGCAGCCGCTCCCGCACCATTCTGGGCAACTCCGACCATTCCCGCTTCTCCAGTTCCGCTAACAGGTAGCGGATGTGAGCCAGTTCCTCTGCCGCTTCGGCCGGTCCGGAGAGCCCGCAATCTGTGCACGGCCCCGGAGGCGTCCAGTCCCCCCGCCCACAACGCAGACACTTCATCTCATTCCCCATCCCTTACGCTTCCCATTTCACTCTTCACTATTCCATCCCCATCGCCAGCATCTGGGAGATGACCACCCGCTGAATCTGGCTGGTCCCCTCCACAATCTGCAGGATTTTGGCGTCCCGCATCCACTTCTCCACCGGGTACTCCCGCATATAGCCGTAGCCGCCCAGAATCTGCACCGCGTCGGTAGTGATGCGCATTGCGGCGTCGGCGGCGAAGGCCTTGGCCATGCTGGCTGTGATGTTGGCAGGCATCCCCTGGTCCACCATCCAGGCCGCCCGCCAGGCCAGAAGACGGGCCGCGTCTATCTCCGTCGCCATGTCCGCCAGCAGGAAGCGGATGGCCTGCTTGGTGATGATGGGCTTGCCGAACTGCACCCGCTCCCGGGCATACTGGAGCGCGTACTCATAGGCGGCTCGGGCCACCCCCACCGCCATCGCCGCCACCATCGGGCGGGTGTGTTCAAAGGACTGCATGGCGATGTAGAAGCCCTGCCCCTCCTCCCCGAGGCGATTCTCCACCGGCACCTCCACATCCTCCAGGATGACGTCGCCAGTGTGGGAAGCGCGCATCCCCATCTTCTTCTCCTTCTTCCCCGCCGAGAGGCCGGGTGTATCCTTCTCCACAATGAAGGCCGTGATGCCCCGATGGCCCGTCCCCGGCGCGACCGTGGCGAAAATGACGTAGAGGTCGGCAATGCCCCCGTGGGTGATGAACCGCTTCTGCCCGTTCAGGATGTATCGGTCATCCTTGCGGACAGCGGTAGTACGGAGCGACGCCGCGTCCGACCCGGCCTCCGGTTCAGTGAGGGCGAAGGAGCCCAGGTAGACGCCATTGCAGAAGCGGGGGAGGTAGCGGGCCTTCTGCTCCGGCGTCCCCGCCAGCATAATGGGCACCGCCGCCAGGCCGGCGCCGGCGATGGCCGTGGCGATGCCCAGGCACCCCCAGGCCAGTTCCTCTGCCACCAGGCAAGCGACGATAGCGCTGGTCATCCCGCCTCCGCCGTACTCCTCCGGGTACTGGAAAGAAGTCAGCCCGACCCGCGCCGCCTTCTCCATAATGGGCCAGGGCATCTCCTCCGTCTCGTCGTAGTGGGCGGCCACGGGCCGGATTTCCCGCTCGGCGAACTCGTGGGCCAGCCGTCGGATGCGCTCCTGCTCCTCGGTGAGTCGGAAGTCTATCATTGTGCCTCCTTCTACTTCACGTTTTACTACTTCCTAACTTCACGTTTTGCTACTTCACGTTTTACTACTTCACGTTTTACTACTTCACGTTTTACGGATTCCGCAGCGCCCGCCGCAAAATCTTCCCCACCAGCGTCTTGGGCAGTTCGTTCCGGAACTCCACCGACTTGGGCACCTTGTAGGCCGCCAGCCGTTCCTTGCAGAACTGGATCACTTCGGCCTCATCCAGATGGGCTCCCTCGCGGGGCACAATGTAGGCTTTGACCGCCTCCCCCCAGTACGGGTCGGGCACGCCCACCACCGCCACCTCCCGCACTCCGGGGTGCTGGTAGAGCACCTCCTCCACCTCGCGCGGGAAGACTTTGGCCCCGCCGCTGATAATCATATCCTTCTTCCGGTCCACCACATAGAAGAAGCCCCGCTCGTCCATGTAGCCGATGTCGCCAGTGTGGAGCCAGCCGTCCCGCAAGACGTTGGCGGTCTCGGTGGGCATCCGCCAGTACCCCTTCATCACCTGCGGCCCCCGGACAATGATTTCCCCCTCCTCGCCGGGTGGCATGATTTGCTGACCGGTCTCCACGTCCACGACGCGCACGTCGGTATTGGGGACGGGCAACCCCGTACTGCGCAGCGGTGTCTCCCCTATCAGCGGAGTCAGGTGGGTGACCGGCGAGGCCTCCGTCATCCCGTACCCCTGGACCATCCGGCAGCCGGACCGGCGCTCAAACTCCTGCTGGACTTCGGCGGGTAGCGGGGCCGCCCCGCTCAAACAGAAGCGCAGCGAACTCAGGTCGTACCGGCCCAGGTCCGGGTAGTGATTGATGGCGATGTACATCGTCGGCACGCCGGGGAAGAGGGTGGGACGGAGCCGGTGGATGGTCCGCAGGACCTCTTTCACGTCCCAACGAGGGAGCAGAATCATCGTTGCGCCCAGAAGGACGGCCAGGTGCAAGCAGGCGGCGATGCCGTAGAGGTGGAAGAAGGGCAGGACGCAAAGAATTTTGTCCTCCCCCTCCCGCAGGACGGGCTGAATCCAGGCGTGAGACTGGGCAATGTTGGCGACCAGGTTGCGATGGGTGAGCATCGCGCCTTTAGGGACACCCGTCGTCCCGCCGGTGTACTGCAAGAGCGCCAGGTCGTCTGGCTCCACGCGCACCGACGGCGGCGCGTCCGGCGCGCCGCGCAGCAAATCCCCCCATCGGTAGTCCCCTGGAGCCACGGCCACCCGGTCCCCGGCGGCTCGCTCCTTCAGAAGCGCGTAGAGCCATCGGATAGGGAGGCCCATATACTCCTTGATCTCCGTGACGATGACCCGCTGCAGCGGCGTCTCCCCCCGGATGGCCTGCACTCGGGGGTAGAAACGGGAGAGGACGACGAGGGTCTCTGCCCCGGCGTCGTTCAGGTGGTGGGCAATCTCGCCGGGGGCATAGAGGGGGTTGACCGGGGTGACCACCGCCCCGGCCTTCCAGGCCCCGAAGTAGGCGGCGACGAACTGGGGGCAGTTGGGCAGAAGCAACGCCACCCGGTCGCCGGGCCGAACCCCCAGGCCGATGAGGGCGTTGGCAAAGCGGTTGGTCATCCGGTCCAACTGGCGATACGTCCAGCGGTGCCCGTAGAAATAGACGGCGGGGACGTTCGGGAATCGGGAGGCCGTGCGCTCAAAGATGGCGGTGAAGGGGATGTCGGGGATTTCTATCTGGTGAGGGACGCCCGGGTCGTATTGGGCAAGCCACGGTCGTTCCATCGTTTCCTCCTTTCCAAAAGCGGGAAGCAGGAAGTAAAAAGCAGAAGCCGCTCTTATATCCGGCGTCCAGTATCCGGCATCGGGCACTCTGCGCGCAGCGCCCTTGAATCTCTGCGCCGAAATTTACGGGATGTGTCGGCTTGCCACTTTCCCGGGGAGAACGATAACGTGCCAGGCACTTCCGGAAGTGCCCGGCACGTTATCGTAATTTATCGGTACCGATGGTATCGTCGGAAAACCTCACCCACGCTACGGCCCTCGTGCACCCGCAGGATGACCTCCCCTAACAGCGGAGCCACCGATAGAACCTTCATATTCGGCAACCGCTTCTCCGGCGGAATGGGGATAGAGTTGGTGGTGACAATCTCTTTGACGTTCAGGTCCCGCAGACGTTCCACCGCCGGGTGAGCCAGGACAGCATGGGCAAAGCATAGGTAAATATCGCGCGCCCCACTCTCCCGGACGATTCGCACAGCATTCACAATAGACCCGGCTGTATTCACCTCATCGTCCACTATAATGGCATCCTTGCCCGCCACATCCCCGACAAGCGTCAACGCTTCCGTATCGCGGGCCACCCGCCGCTTCTCCACGATAGCCAGCGGCAGTTCCAGTTCTTCGGCGAAGTTGCGCGCCTTTTTGGCGAAGCCCAGGTCCGCTGAGACCACCACGGCGTTCTCCAACCGCTTCTCCCGCAGGTAATCGGAGAGGATGGAGAATGTGGTCAGCGCATCTCCAGGGATGCTGAAGAACCCCTGAATCTGGTCGGCATGAAGGTCCAGCGTGATGTACCGGTCAGCACCAGCGATGCCAATCATATCAGCGATCAGACGGGCAGTGATGGGTACCCGGGGTTGGTCCTTCTTATCCGACCGCGCGTAGGCCAGGTACGGGATCACCGCCGTAATCCGATCCGGAGAGGCCCGCCGCAGCGCGTCCAGGAAGATGAGCAGTTCCATGATGTTCTCGTTCACCGGCGAGGAGGTCGTCTGGATCAAGAAGACGTCCTGCCCGCGAACGCTTTCGTGGAGACGGACGAAGATATTCTCGTTGGGGAACCGGATGATGTCCCGTCCGGAGAGAGGGATCCCCAGGTAGTCGCTGATTTCTTTGGCCAGTTCCGGGCAACCGCTACCACTGAACAGTTTAATCATGCCGTGCATCCTCCACTCCTCAGAGGTTGTCTGAAAATCTGCTCGTAGTAAGGCACAGCGAAGTGCCGTTTTGACGCCGATTCGCTTCGCGGCTCGCTACGAGCCGAGCGTCCACCTCTCGTAGCGAAAAACATTTTCCTTTTGCTCTTGGCTTGGCAGGAGGCCATTTTGAGCGATTTTCTAACCGCCTGTCCCGAAAAAGCCAAACTTCAGGAGAGGGGATAGTCCGAAAGGCCAGGGGAGGACCATTCTTGGCGCAGGCCAGCCACTGGCTGCAGGCCCAGAAACGACTTCAGCCGGCCAGGGGCGCCGATGGAAAAATTCCCCTATTCCCTTTAATTGTACCCCCGATGAGCGGGAGAGGCAAATCGGGAGGTTGGCCGCCGGTTGATTGAGATGGACTCCATCATGGAGAGTTTCGCACCACCAGTGGCAGGTACAGGTGGGTGCTCCACGGGACGATGGTTCGGTTCCACCGGAGCGCCGGGTCGCCCAGCAGAACGTACGTGTCCAGCAAGTCGCTTCCCTGGGGTGCCCCTGCCAGGTTCAGTTTTCCTGCCAGGGTCGCCTCGCCAACTGTCACAACCGTATCGGAGAAGACGGCCCGGAAGAAGCCCTCGGCCAGACGGCTGTGCCCGGTGCTGGTTCCCAGGCTCGCTGGTCCCCAGGCCGCTACTGCGCCCGCCTCCGGGCGGGTGACCAGAGCCTCATCCAGCGTCGGCTCCGGGCGGTGAAACGCACCGGTGAAACAGGTCATCTCGGTGACCACCAGATAGCGGCGGCTGTTGGCAAGAGAGGGCAGGTCGTCCAGATGGAACAGTCGCTCTGCCGCCCACTGTTGCCAGGAGGAGTGGCCGAAGTACTGAATGAGGAGAGCGCCCTTATTCCAGTCGTTCAGCAGCGTCGCGCGCAGGTGAGGGGCCTCGGATGCACAGGTATCCTTCGGGCAGTACCGCCGGGTTACGGTGAATGGGGCGGTCACCCGGGCCGCTGTTACGTCGGAAAGGGCGGGGAAGTTTCCAGCCGGGTCCGGGTCGTCGGCGACCAAGAGCACCGTCCCGTTCCAGCCGCCGGGAAGCGGGCGGGTCTCATAGTCCACGATTTTCCCGACGACGGCGCGGGCCTCGTCGGCGGTCTTCACCGGCAACCGCCCCAGGAGCAGGTCGGGGAGGTTGTCGTCCCCGTCCACGCAGACGTAGCGGTTGTCGGCGGCGGTCTCTCCCGCCTGGGGGTCCACATCGGCCAGGTACGGCGGGATGAAGGTGGGAGGCGACTCGGAGCGGTACCGCTTCGGGTCATAGGAGCCGTCGCCGACCAGGAGGACGTGGGTTGGGCGGGGGCTCCAGTTGGCGTAAGCGTCCGCGACGAAGCGGCGGATGGCCTCCGGGTCAGGCCGGCCATCGCCATATGTATCGTAGAGTCCCAGGACGTTGATGACGGCGACGGAGAGGCCCTGGGACCGGCGGAGGTCCACCAGCGGGCCGAGGACGCCGGCGAAGGCCGGATGGGTGATGATCAGATAATCTGCGCCGATCGCGCCACCGGCAGTGCGGAAGCCCCAGGGATCCTCCCATGGGCGGATGTGGTCAGGGACGCGGATGGCCTCTTCGGCTACGACCAGGTACCGACGCGGTCGGTCTCCGGGGTCGGGAACGGTGACCCGGCCTCCCTCCACCCGGACCGTCAGAACCCGGATGGGGCGCAGGGGGTCTGTGATGTCGTAGGCCCGATAGGCGCGGGAGGGGTTGAGCCGGACGGTATAGGCCCGCGTTGCCGAGCCTCCGCTTCCCCCCCGCACAACCAGGGGAAGGTAAAGACGATACGGGAAGTCGGCAGGTGGGGCATCCCCAGGAGCAGGAGGAGGAGTGGTGAAGATGACCTTGTACCCCCACGAGGCGGTACCGCCGGTCAGGTGGAGGACGAACGCGTCCAGCCAGGCCCCTTCCACACCGACACCGGGGATACCCGGCAGGGAGAACCGGAGAGTATTGGTGGGAGCCAGGACGTTCGGCGAGATGGCGAGGGTTGCGGTGACTGCGGTTTTCCCATCCCACTCCACGCGCCCCAGAGGGATGTTGTTGAGGACGACATCCACACGATGGTCGGGGTTGGTCACCACAGAGGTGTAGCCGATCAGCCAGAGGGTGAGGGTCGCAGCAGAGGAAGCATCTACGTTGAGGGGGAACGTGGTAGAAAAGACGGGAGAACCAGGCCGCCTCAGGTCGGCCCATACCCAGCGGTCGCCATCGCGACCTGGCGGAATGCCCGGTATCAACCGATCGGGGGTGTAGAGACGGTTCTCCTCAAAAGTCTGCTCTACCCACGGGGTTCCGGCGGGGCTTCCCGCCGGGTCGGCGGAGCGGGAGGTCATCCGCAGGCCAGCGCTTTCGCCCACTTCCAGCCGGTAGACGTCCACGTTCGTCCAGCGGCTGAAGCGGGGTTCGGCGTAGAAGAGAACGGCCTCGCCGGGCTCAAAGACGGTGTCCTCATCCCCCTCCCATTCATATGCTGCTTCATCTTCGCCCCGGAACAGGTGGATGTTTGCCGGGTTCGCCTGCGCAAATCCCAGGGGCTCGAGGTCCTGGTATGTTACCCGATAGAGACCGGGCCGGGAAATCTCCAGAAAGGCCTTGCGCGGGCCGCCCTGGGGATGTGCGGTTTTCTCTACAGGCCACGCGGCGGGCAAGGCAGAAATGGCGTGTTGTGGATTGAGGACGGCGCGGCGGACCCCAGCCAGAAGCGGGTCGCCGCCAGAAGAGGAGGATGAAATGAAAGTCGCCCCTCCGGAAAAGCGGACCTTCACCCGGAGGTACCGGAAGAAGCGCAGACTTTCTCCCTCGGGCAAGGCGGGATAGAAGATGAGCCGGGCCAGCCGAACGCCCCGGGCGGTACCGATTTCCTCCAGGGTAACCGGAGTTGAAGGAGGATGAATGGCCCGGGTCGTTGGAGCGTAGGCTGGGCCTGCCGGGTACCCCTCATCCCATACCACCCCGATGGGTTCCGGAGCGATGGCGAGGGGGGCGGGGAGTGGGATGATGGTCGTCCGGGCGGAGAGGATGCGGAGAGAGATGCTTGCGCCCGGCGGTATGGCAATCAGCGAGGAGGTGAAAGGAAGGCGCAGTGCGCCGGGCCGCT
>DAOTWK010000291.1:0-5709 GCA_034435815.1 Anaerolineae bacterium
GACAGTCTGGCGGGATACGCCGGCGTGTCGGGCGACGTCCTGGATGGTCGGCCTGGAGCGCATAGGGCCTCCGAGGATGTGAGCGTTCACGTGAACGTTCACATTACACCACTTTTCCCCGGGTTTGTCAAGGGGGTGCGAACTGGGGTTGGGACATAAGTTGGGACATCGTTCTTGCTCTCCAGCGGCCACGCCGAAAAGACTCCGTACGGGGTGAAGTGCCTGGCACGTTCCATACCGCAAGTTGAACTTTGGAAAGTCACTCTTCACAGGCCTGCGGCTGGGTTGCTTCACCTCGTTCGCAACAAGGGGGCAGCATGCGCCGCCCTCCTCAACTGTGGCCTTTTTGCCCACGGTCTTCCCGCATAGGCCTCTGGCCGCTTCCGCAGCCTAAAAAAGATTATTTTTCACTCAGCGCCACGAACGCCACCGTTGGAGGAGGTGGAAGCAACACCGCCAGCAATTATGACGCGACCGTCAGCGGAGGCTTATACAACACCGCCAGCGGCTTCGCCGCCACCGTTCCCGGCCCGGCGTACGAAATGGATTTTCCGGTGGTGGTGTACGAGATTTCCCAGGAGAACACGAGCATCACGTTCTACCGAAGCGCCGGTTGGGACGAGGTGGAGGGCATGCCGTCTGGTGAACTGCGCGGGGTGATGCTCTTCAGCGTGCCCGGCGGCTGACGGACGCTGTAGATGCCGTGAGCCAGGTATGAAGAGTGATGCGTGAGGCGTGAGCATGCGTAGAGAACATCCGCGTCCATCCGCGTTCATCCGCGTCCTGCTTCTGTTGCTGGCGGGCATCCTGGCCCTGCCACCGCACGTCCTGGCCCTCTACCAGGATGCGGACGGGACTCTGTGGGTGGGGACCGAGTACGGCGGGTTGTGGGGCAGGCAGGGCGACCACGAGGGGCGCCCCTACCGGCACGACCCGGCCGACGCCCGCAGCCTGTCCTGCGACCGGGTCACCGCGATCTTCCGGGAATGGCGAACTCTTCTTCGGCGGTGCGGCGGGCCTCAACCGTTTCTATCCCGCCGCCATCCGCGAGAATCCCCACGTGCCCCCGGTTGTCCTCACCGCCTTTCGCGTCTTTGACCAGGTGCGGGGTTTCGGGCAGGACCTGACGGACGTGGGCGAAATCCGCCTTTCCTATCGGGACAACTTCTCCTTTGAGTTCGCCGCGCTGGACTACGCCGACCCGGCCAAAAACCAGTATGCGTACATCCTGGAAGGTTTTGACCGGGATTGGGTCCACAGCGGCACCCGTCGCTTCGCCGCCTACACCAACGTCCCGCCGGGGACCTACACCTTCCGTGTCCGGGGGAGCAACAACGACGGGGTCTGGAACGAGGAGGGGTTGGCAGCGCGCGTGGTCATCACCCCGCCGTTCTGGCAGACCATCTGGTTCCGGGCTCTGGCCGCGCTGGTGGTTCTGGGAATCGCCTCAGTCGTTGCGATCGCCCGGATACGCTATGTGGCTACCCTGCGGCGAAGCGAGGAGCGTTTCCGCGCCCTCTTTGAGAACGCGCCGCTGGGCGTCTTGAAGTGGAGTTCTCCCAATCACCGCCACGCATCCTCAGTGCCAACCAGGAGGCTGCCCGCATCTACGGCGTACCGCTGGTGGAACTGAGCGGTATGCCGATGGGCCAATTGATGGCGGTGGAAGCGCAGGCAGAACTGGAGCGAATGCTGGAGGGGTTGCGGGCGGGCGAGACAGTCACGGCGGAATCCACCCACCGGCGGGACAGAGGCGAGTTCCCAGTACGGGTGAGCGCGGCCTTGCAGCGGGCGCCCCGGCGCGGTCAGGCGGCCATCGTCATCATCGAAGACATCACGGCGGAGAAGGCCTGGCGTTCGGAGGAGGAGGCCATCGCGGAAGAGCGCCGTCGCATCGCCCGTGAGATTCATGACGGCTTGGCGCAGGACCTGGTCGCGCTGCGCATGCGGGCTCGGCTGTGGCACCGGTTAGTGGACGAATCCCCCGCGCAGATGCACGCCGAACTGGATATCCTGCGCGACCTGTTGAGCCACAACATCCGCGAGGTGCGTCGCGCCATCTTTGCCCTGCGCCCGGTAGCGCTGGACGAACTGGGCTTTTATCCGGCGCTGCGCCGGTTCGCTGCCGACTTTGCCGAGCAGAACCAAATCCACGTAGACCTGCAGGTGAGCGGCACGGAGGTGCATCTGCCCGCCTTTCTGGAGGCCGTCCTCTTCCGCATCATCCAGGAAGCGTTGCACAATGTCGCCAGACACGCGCGGGCATCCACCGTGTGGGTCGAACTGAATCTGGAGGAAGCAGAGACCGTGCATTTGACCGTGCGCGACGATGGTGTGGGATTCGATCCGGCCATTCTCGAACAGGCCGCGCGGAGCGGACACCTCGGGCTGAAGCAGATGCGCGAGCGCGTGGCCGGACTCAAGGGTACGTTTTCGCTGCGCAGCGCGCCGGGGCAGGGCACGGAGATTCGCATTTCCCTGCCTGTGGTACGATCCACGAAGAACCCGATCCACGAAGAACACGAAGGAACACCAATTTGGCAGCCACGGCAGGCTGGAATGGAAGAGATTCGTCCGATGACATCTGGAAACAAGAGGCGTGCATAGGCATCACAGACCCGGCACCTTTTGTATCCTTTCGTGTTTCTTCGCGTCCTTCGTGGGTAGAGGAGTATATATGTCATCCATCCGCGTACTGATTGCCGATGACCACCGGCTCTTCCGCTGTGCAGCGGCACATGTCAGCAGTATCGTATAAGCAGGGCCTGGTCACAGAACTTGAGACCCCCGAGGGGAAGCGTGCGTGATCCGATCAAGATCGCCATCGTGGACGACGATGATACATTCCGCCGGCAAACACGCGCGCTGCTCGAAAGCGCGGAAGGCATAATGATCGTGCGTGAGGCGCAAGACGAGCAGGGAGCGCTTGACCTGGCGCGCAATCACAGGCCTGACGTGATCCTGTTGAGTCTGGAGACTTGTGGACCGCAGGCGGTGACACAGATACGGAAACTCTCGCCCGGCGCTCAGGTCATCGTATGGAACGCGCCGGGTCAGGAGCAGTTGGTGCTGGAAGCATTCCGTCAGGGCGCGCTGGGACATTTGGTCAAAGGTCAGGCTCAACCGGACGAGATCATCCGGGCTATCCACATCGTCAGTCGAGGCGAAGCCGTCCTCAGTCCGGGCATGGCCGGGCACATATTGGATGAGGTCATTCAGAATTTGAGAGGCGCGCAATGAGTGCGCGCAACTATTCGTTGACGGGAACCAGCTATCCAAAATACAAATCCCAACCTTCGTGCCCTTTGCGGTAAGAAACGGCAATGCAAAATGGAACGGCGCGTCCCAATCCCATTCATATTATGCCTGGCCCTTTCCCTCACCCTGTCCTGTACCCTGACGGCCGCCCCGGCGACTGAGCCGACTGCGGTCCCTGCCTCGCCTACAACACCGGGTCAGGCGACCGCCGTCGCCGCCGGCCGCACCTTCTATGTCGCCCCGGACGGCGACAACGCCAATCCCGGCACCCGTGAGCAGCCCTGGGCCACTCCCGGCTACGGCTCCCGGCAACTGGCCGCCGGCGATACCCTGGTCATTCTGGGCGGCCGCTACGTCCTGAGCGAGTACGACGCCGACATTATCACGCCACCTTCCGGCGCCGCCTCCGCCTGGATCACCATCAAGGGCGAAGAAGGCCACCGCCCCGTCCTGGCCGGTCGCGACAACCTAATCACCGCCATCAATCTGAGCGGCGTCCAGTACGTGCGCGTGGAGAACCTGGAGATCACCCACGACGACCAGGCCACCGGCGAAGCGGCTTGGTTCCGCGAGGGGGTGGAAATCCTGGGCGCGCCCTCGGCCCACATCGTCCTCAAAGACCTCACCATTCACCACATAGACGAGTTCGGGGTGAACATCCAGGACGTAGAGGACCTACAAATCCTCAATAGCCGCATCGAGTACTGCGGGTTCGGCGCGCTGGGCGGACCGGCCGGAGAGCACGGCGGCTGGCGGAACGTGACCATCCGGGGGTGCTCGCTTTCCTGGAGCGGCCACTATTACCAGGGCGGCGACGGCTCAGCCCGCCCCTACGACCGCCCCGACGGCTTCGGGATTGAACCCTCGCAGGGGCCGATTCTGATCGAGGACACCCGGGCCGAGCACAACTACGGCGACGGCCTGGACTCCAAGGCGGCCCACACCGTCATCCGGCGCGCCGTTGTCGCCAATAACTCTTGCGACGGAGTGAAACTCTGGGCCGACGGCAGCCGCGTGGAGAACACCCTCATCTACGGTCGCGGCGACGGCAACCCCGAACCCTCCCCCTGGGCGGCCATTGTCATCGCCCCCGAAGAGCAAGCCAACGCCCACTTTGAAATCGTCAATGTGACGGTGGACGACTATGTGGGGCAGAACTATCTGATGTACATCCAGTACGACAACCCCGTGCCGGTGCAGGTGACCGTGCGCAATAGCATTTTCAGCGGACGCGGACCGGACTGTCCCATCTACGTCAATGCGGCCAGCACCCTGGTGGCCGACCACAACCTGTTTCACCTGCTGCAGAACGAGACCGTCCTGACCCACGGTGGTACGACCTACACCTGTGCCAACATCGCTTCTCTGGGCGCGGGGAATCTCTGCGGCGACCCGCGCTTTGTCCGCCCGGCCTGGGGCGACACGGGCGATTATCATCTGCAAGAAAACAGTCCGGCAATCAACGCCGGCGCCGCCGACGGCGCGCCGGCGGCGGACCTGGAGAACCGCCCCCGCGACGCTCAACCCGACATCGGCGCATACGAATACCGATAGACCTACCGACAGCGTTTCTGCCACTGGTGCGAAACTCGTAGCACAGGCTTCAGCCCGATGGCGCTGGTGTTTCCGGTTGGGCAAATAATAGATCTCTGGGAGGAGGTGGTTCATCCGTATAAATGACTCCACTGCAAAAAGGGTAGCACCCGTTTCTGAATACTCTTCTCAAAATGGGCTCAGCCGGCTATAATCCAGGCAACCCTGGGAGAAGAGAACGCCATGTTCCGAAAGAACAGCCGGCATCTGCAAATCCCGTTGACCAGCCACGTAGATGAACTGCCCGAATCACTGCGAGAGCGACTGCAGAACTCCTGGGCGGAGACCTTTTATCGGGAATGCTTCTGCCGTCTGGACGAAGAGCGCTTCGCGATCCTTATGCGGACACGCCCTCCCGCCCCAACGTGCCGGTGAACGTGCTGGTGGCCCTGGAGTTCCTCAAGGCGGCCAACGGCTGGACGGACGAAGAAATGGACAACGAGTTCTGCTACAACGTCCAGGTGCGCTATGCGCTGGGCTATCGCCACCTGGGCGAAGGGTACTTTGACCAGCGCACCCTCCACTACTTCCGCGAACGGCTGGCCCGCCATAGGCAGGAGAGGGGCGAGAACCTGCTGGAGCGGATTCTCTCGTGGCTGGACCGCATCTATGGCTTTCGGTACGCAGCACTGCGTTACTTCAACGCGGCCGGAGCATCCCCTTCCGGCGAGCGGGGGGAGGACCACGACCCCGAGACCCACCTGATCCCGCTGGTCCTCCAGGTGGCGCTGGGACAGCGGGACGTCGTCACCATCTACGGGGATGACTATCCCACCCGGGATGGGACCTGCATCCGGGACTACATCCACGTCACCGACCTGGCACAGGCGCACATCCTGGCACTGGAAGCGCTGGAGC